>SVDE01000107.1 GCA_015057955.1 Lachnospiraceae bacterium
CAGCGCCTTGAGACGCCGGTCGGTAACAAGGGCTTACAGCCACCGCCGAACCACCCTTTTTAAGGGTGGCGGCGATTTATAGTTTCCCAAATCTCCACGTTAACAACAAAAAATGATCTAAAACCCTTAGTTTTGGGAAAGTTTTTGACAGTTTTCAAGGAAAACCTTCCCAAATCTCCAGGTTTTCAGCAAAAAAACATCAAAAAAAGGCAGATTTGGGAAAGTCCTAATCAAAAAACCGATCCGGTCATAATTAATGACCGAACCGGTTTTTATGCGGATGGAGGGACTCCCACCGGCGCCCAAGGCGCCTTTCAGGCCGCGTCGCATCCATCGCGCTCCCGCGCTCGTATGCTCCTTATTCGAGTCCCTCCCTCTGAACCAATAAAAAAGCCCCAAGGTACATTCAGTACCTCGTGGCTTTTTTTCTGCGGATGGAGGGACTCGAACCCTCACGAGTTGCCCCGGCAGATTTTGAGTCTGCTGCGTCTGCCATTCCGCCACATCCGCGCGCAATGAGTATTATCCATTATTTTAGTAAAAAAGTAAAGAGTTAAAAACCTTTATCATTTGACCTGCAGTTTTATCAAGAGTACAATAAACTAAATAATTATGTGCATTTTTAGGAGGGTCCAAAGATGGCAAGCTACAGCATTACAGTACTGGAAATAGGCTACGGTGAGAACCAGCCGCAGAGTTTTTATTTGGGAGATTTTGCTGACCCGGACGTTGTATATCCGGTCCATCCTTTCAGCATGACTCTTGTACGGGGAGAAGGAAAGAACATCCTCATTGATACAGGAATGGATACAGACGACCCTGTTAAGCAGGGCATCCTTCAGATGGCAGGGATAGGACATGCGCATTCACCCAGGGAGATACTCGGCACAGTCGGACTGACACCTGAAGATATCGACGCAGTCATCCTTACACATGCGCACTTTGACCATGCGGGAGCTGTTGACTGTTATCCCAATGCTACATTCTACATCCAGGAAAGAGAATATCTCGGATGGTCAGAATACCTTGCGGAGGGTGACAAGTACAAGGCGATCGGCCTGTTCAGCATGGACCCCAATGACATTGTCAGACTTAGAAAGCTTCACGAGAGCGGCCGTCTTGTCCTGCTTAAGGGCGATGTGGCAGACCTGTTCCCGGGCATCTCGGTAGTTGCTGCCGCATTCGGACATTCATTCGGATCACAGATGGTACATATTGAAACTGACGGTATGCTCATCATCCACTGCGGCGATGTTGCAAACCGCCCGGAGAACCTGCTCGGAACAGAGAACATGCCGTTCTTCATCCCCAATGTCAAATTTGCAGTCGGAGCACCTTATTACACGATCACCGATTACGAGAGGCTCATGAGATGGACATTGGGCAAGATCGACAGGATCATAATGACACACGACGGTTCGAGAAGGGATCGCTATCCCGGAAGCATCGGACCGCTTGAACTTGGAATATTCAGGATCTGCTGATCAGATCAGGAGGTGTAACAATGAAGACATGTGAAAAATGCGGCTTTATAAATGATGATAACGACAAATTCTGCACATCATGCGGCAGCATTCTTACGGAAGCAGCTGAGCCAATCGTTGAAACAGTAGATGAACCGGTGGAAGAAGTAGCCCAAGAGCCTGTGTACGAGCCCGAGATCGCAGCCCAAGAGCCCGCATACGAGCCCGAGGTTGCAGCTGAAGAGCCCGAGATCGTCGTCGAAGAACCCGAACCGGTACCCACATACGAACCGATACCTGCACCTGCACCCGCTCCGATACCCGCTCCGATACCTGCACCTGCACCCGCGCAGGCAGCTCCTGTCCAGGCAAATGCAGCACCTACCCCTAAGAAAGGTGAGCATACAATAAAGGGCAGGGCATTCGGTATCATAGGTTTCATACTCAACCTTGATGCGCTGATCGCAAGCATTTTGCCGGGATCAAACTTCGCGGCGCTCATTTATTCGATCATCGGCCTGATCTTCTGCCATATTTCGAAGAACAACACAAACTTCAGGCTGACAAAGGTTGCCAAGGTATTCGGTATCCTGGCGCTCATATTCTCGATAGTTACAATAGTGATCTACGGTGTGCTGCTATTCCTGTTCATAGAAATGGTTGCAAATGACCCGCAGGTCCAGGACTTTTTCGGAAGATTATTTTACTAAACTGAAATGGCAAAAGAGAAATTACTGCTCATTGATGGGCACAGTATCGTAAATAGGGCATTTTATGGCATCCCTCCGCTCACAAACGCGGAGGGACTGCATACGAACGCCATTTTGGGGTTCCTGAACATTTTCCTGAACGCGTATAAGGAGTTCGCGCCGGACTACTGCATGGTGGCTTTTGATGTGCGCAGCAAGACATTCCGACACGAGATCTTCCCGGAGTACAAGGGGACCAGGAAGGGAATGCCGGACGAGCTGCACGAGCAGGTCCCGGTGCTCCAGGACGTGCTGCATGCCATGGGAGTCGCGACCGCAACGCTGGAAGGATATGAGGCTGACGACGTGATCGGAACTTACGCAAGGATCGCTCACGACGATGGCCTGGAGGTTGTGATCCTCTCAGGCGACAGGGACCTTCTCCAGCTGGCTACCGATGAGACGCTAGTAGCCATCCCGAAGACAAAGCAGGGCGGCACGGAGGTCGAAAAATACTTCGCGAAAGATGTCGAAGCCAGATACGGCGTCACACCGGACCAGTTCATAGAGATGAAGGCGCTGATGGGCGATCAGAGCGACAATATCCCCGGTATTCCGGGCATTGGAGAGAAGACAGCATCTGCCCTCATCAGCACATATAAAACCCTGGAAAATGCGTTTGAGCACGCTGACGAGATCAGCCAGAAGAGGGCGAGGGAGAACCTCAAGGAGTATATCGAGCAGGGACGCATGAGCCTTGTGCTCGCGACCATTAATACGCACAGCCCCGTAACAGCCGACTACCACGACTCGAAAGTGGAATCGGAAAAGACATTCTACAATAAAGAATCATACGAGCTGTTAAAGCGCCTCGAACTGAACAAGATCCTCGCGAGATTTGACGTGGACAGCTTAGAGCGCCCGGAAGAGATAGAATTTGAAGTAAGGGAGATATCAGAGCTCCCCGGACAGATAGGCGGTCCGTTCGGACTGTATGTGGATCCTGACAGGTACTTTGCCGCAATATGCACTTCCGACGGGATAACAGTATACAGGGGCTTTTCAGAGCGCATAATGGATCTGCTTAAAGAAGGCAGTGAAGTCAGATGCTTCGGCCTCAAGCAGCTCCTCCATACGCTTGACGCAGAGGATTTCTACTCGGATAAGGCCATAGACATCGAACTCATGGCTTATCTGATGAACCCCCTCATGCCAAGCTACAATTACGACAACATCTCAAAGGATTACCTCGGAAAGGTTATCCCTTCCAAGGCGGATCTGTACGGTAAGAACACTGCGGCGCAGCTGATCCTTACAGAACCGGACAAAGCTTACAAGAGCGCTGCATACAGCGCGTCGGTGGCATTTGAGAGCAAAGACGTTCTAAAGAAAGAGCTTGAAGATGCGGGCATGTGGAAACTGTTCACCGATATCGAAATGCCTCTCGTATATTCTCTTTACAACATGGAAAGGGAAGGAGTCTGCGTAAACCGTGAGGCGCTGGCCGAGTTTTCAGCCAGGCTTTCAGACATGGCAGATGAGCTCCAGAGCGAGATATTTGCCGAGGCAGGCGAGGAGTTCAACATCAATTCTCCCGCGCAGCTCGGCACCATACTCTTTGAAAAACTGAAACTGCCGCATGGCAAGAAGACCAAGACCGGATATTCCACATCGGCCCAGGTCCTTGAAAAACTTGCCGAGGACTTCCCGTTCGTAACGAAGATACTCAAATACAGGCAGGTAGTGAAATTAAGGTCAACATATGCCGAAGGACTGCCCGCGTTCATATCGGACGACGGCAGGATCCACGGCACGTTCAACCAGACCATAACAGCAACAGGAAGGATCAGCTCCACAGAACCCAATCTGCAGAACATCCCCATAAGGACCGAGCTTGGCCAGGAGATAAGGAAAGCATTTGCAGCAAAGGAAGGGTGCGTGTTCATAGACGCGGACTACTCCCAGATAGAGCTGAGGCTCCTTGCGCACTTCTCGGGTGATGAGAACCTTATCGAGGCTTACTACACAGATGCCGACATCCATAAGGTCACTGCGTCCAAGGTTTTCCATACACCGCTTGACCAGGTCACAAAGGAGCAGAGGAGCAACGCCAAGGCGGTGAACTTCGGCATTGTGTACGGAATAAGCTCTTTCGGACTGGGACAGGGCCTAAGCATCACGCCGAAGCAGGCGGGAGAGTACATCAAACAGTATTTTGAGACATATCCGGGAGTCAAGGCATACCTTGACAGGACGGTGAGTCAGGCAAGGCTTGACGGCTATGTCACAACGCTGTACGGCCGCAGACGCCCAATACCGGAGCTGGCTTCCACAAACTTCATGCAGAGGTCATTCGGAGAGAGAGTCGCAATGAACTCACCGCTCCAGGGAACAGCTGCTGACATAATGAAGATCGCGATGATCAATGTGGACAAGGCGCTAAGAAGCAGCGGCCTCAAGGCCAGAGTCGTTCTCCAGATCCACGACGAGCTTCTCGTTGAGACTCCTCTTGATGAGCGCGAACAGGTAAAAGAGATACTATACAGGGAAATGAAAAACGCTGCCGACCTGAAGGTCCCGCTTGAGGTGGACGTAGAGGAAGGCGCGGACTGGTATGAGGCACATTAAATGATAATTGGTATTACAGGCGGGGTCGGTACCGGAAAAAGTACTGTCCTTGGCATACTGGAAGAAGATTTCGGCGCAAATATCATAATGGCAGATGAGGTGGCAAAATACCTCCAGGCTCCGGGCGGCAGATGCTATGCCCCCATCGTTGATGCATTCGGCGAGGAGATACTGGATATGGAGGACCCTGCTCATCCGATCGACAGGGCAAAGCTTGCTTCTATAGTATTTGAAGATCCTGACAAGCTTGAAGACCTCAATTACATCGTGCACCCCTTGGTGAAGATCGAGATCATGTGCCAGATATCCGGTTTTTATAACAAAAACAGCGAAGCGCTGATCGTTATTGAGGCAGCGCTCCTGATAGAAGCCGGATATACAGACATCATCGATGAACTCTGGGTCGTGACTGCCGACAGGGAGATCAGGATACAGAGACTGGAAGAGTCCAGAGGCTACACAAGGGAAAAGTGCGAAGCTGTAATGGCATCCCAGCTGAGCGAAGAGGAATTTGCTGATTTCGCCGACTTCGTTGTAGACAACTCAGGCAGCATCGAAGATACAAAGAAACAGATAGCTGAAAGGCTTACGGAGCTTGACATCCTGGAAGACTAATGAAGGAACTTGTCGTAAACGCTAAAAATGCCGGCGGAAGGCTGGACAAGATCGTTTTCAAGTACCTGGACAAGGCCTCATCAGGCTTTGTCTATAAGATGCTGCGCAAGAAAAACATCACGCTGAATGACAAAAAAGCCACAGGCAGCGAGATCGTAAATGAAGGCGACAGCATAAAGCTTTTCCTTTCAGACGAGACGATAGCTAAGTTTAAGTCAGGCCAGAGCGTAAAAGCCGCAAGAGCAGCTGTACCTGCCAAAAAAGGCATTTCTGTAAGCCTTAAGCACCAGATAGTCTATGAGGATGAGAACATCATCGCGGTAAATAAGCCCGCCGGACTCCTCACGCAGAAAGCATCGGCAAATGACATTTCAGTAAATGACTTCATTCTCGAACATGTTCCTTCTGATGAACTGTTCACTCCGGGAGCTGCAAACAGGCTGGACCGCAATACCAGCGGGATCGTCCTTGCAGGGAAGAACCTGAATGCCCAGAGGGAGCTGTCAAATGCGATAGCCGGCAGGGACATCAATAAGACTTATCTGGCACTCGTAAAAGGAAAGATAACGGAAGCAGCAACCGTGGAAGCGTTTCTTTCCAAGGACGCTGATTCAAATACTGTCACGATAACAGACACGGAAGTTGCGGGTTCGGTGCGCATCATCACGGGATACAGGCCGGTGGCAGCCGGTGAGGATATGACTCTGATCGAAGTAGATCTTATAACCGGAAGACCGCACCAGATAAGAGCCCACATGTCCCATCTCGGGCACCCGGTGGCAGGTGATCCAAAATACGGCGACGATAAACTGAACCAATATTTGAAGGAAAAATACGCCCTTAAGTCACAGATGCTGCATGCGTACAAGATCCGCTTGGCGGCAATGAAGGGCATACTTGAATATCTGAACGGGAAGGAAGTCACAGCTGATATCCCTCTCATGTTCAGAAAAGTCCTGGAAGGAGAGAAGATATGGCTACCTGGGGATCCAGAGGCCTGAGAGGCTCCCAGCTTGAGGAGACTGTAAACTCGGTCAATGAAAAATACAGGGATCTTAAACTTGCTCTCATCCAGAAGATCCCGACACCCATAACGCCTGTCGACATTGATGACAACAGGCACATCACTCTTGCGTATTTTGAAAAGCGGAGCACGGTCGACTACATCGGTGTTGTGCAGGGATATCCTGTCTGCTTTGACGCGAAGGAATGCTCGCAGGATACATTTGCCATGTCAAATGTGCATGAGCACCAGTACCTGTTCATGAGGGACTTTGAGCAGCAGGAAGGCATTGCGTTCATCCTTCTTAACTTTACAAAGCGCAATCAGTATTACTACATGAGATTCAGCGAGATAGACAAGTTCTATCAGAGAGCCAAAAACGGCGGCCCGAAGAGCGTAAAATACACGGAACTGGATCCGGCCTATTTTATGGGACCTAAGTCCGGTATCCTTGTACATTACCTTGACGGTGTCCTGCTGGATCTGAACGAGAGAAATGCAGAGGCAGAAAATGACATATAAGCAGGCACTTCCGGACCGCGTACTCATGTCGGTCGAAAAACCGGCAAGATACACAGGCGGGGAGATAAACAGCATAATAAAGGACAGGGATAAAGTGGACGTGAGGATAGCAATGTGCTTCCCGGACGTCTATGAGATCGGCATGTCATACCTTGGCATACAGATCCTTTATTCCATGTTCAATTCGCGTGACGACATCTGGTGCGAGCGAGTATACAGCGTATGGCCGGACCTCCACAGGATCATGAAGGAGGAGAACATCCCGCTATTTGCGCTTGAATCACAGGACCCGATAAAGGAATTTGACTTCCTCGGCATCACTCTCCAGTATGAGATGGCCTATACAAACGTTCTCCAGATCCTGGACCTCTCCGGAATACCTTTTCACTCATGGGAAAGGGGAGAAGACGACCCGATAGTGATGGGCGGCGGCCCATGTGCCTTCAATCCGGAGCCCATAGCGGACTTTTTCGACATCTTTTACATAGGAGAGGGAGAAACAGTCTACTTCGATCTTGTGGACGCATATAAGGCAAATAAAGCGGCAGGCGGCACGCGCCTTGACTTCCTTAAGAAAGCAGCGCAGATAGAAGGCCTGTATGTACCTCAGTTTTATGAGGCGGCTTACGCTGAGGACGGGAAGATATCGCATTTCGGACCCAGGCCTGAATATGCCGGCATCGCGCCGGAGAAGATCCGCAAGCAGGTCGTTACTGACGTAAGCGAAGCGCCTTACCCGGATGCTCCCGTCGTCCCTTATGTGCAGGTGACACAGGACAGGGCAGTGCTCGAGATCCAGAGAGGCTGCATAAGAGGCTGCAGGTTCTGCCAGGCCGGAATGATATACAGGCCATTCAGGATCAAATCCCTTGAAACGCTCAAAAACTATTCAAAATACCTGATAGACAACACAGGGTACGATGAGATCTCTCTTTCATCCCTCAGCTCCAGTGACTATCCTTTCCTCGGTGAATACCTTGATTTCCTTATCGCCGAGATGGGTGAGCGCAAGGTCAACATATCCCTTCCTTCCCTAAGGATCGACGAGTTCTCTCTGGATGTCATGAACAAAGTGCAGGATGTAAAGAAGAGCTCGCTCACATTTGCCCCTGAGGCCGGTACTCAGAGGATGAGAAATGTGATCAACAAGGGACTTACCGAAGATGACATAATCCACGGAGCAACGCTGGCTTTCAGTGGCGGCTGGCAGAAAGTAAAGCTTTATTTCATGCTGGGTCTCCCGACTGAAACTGAAGAAGACATTCAGGGCATAGCCCAGCTTGCGGAGCTGATAGCGGAGACAT
>SVDE01000016.1 GCA_015057955.1 Lachnospiraceae bacterium
TTTTTTAGAAAAAAAGACCCCCATACCATTTCTGGTATGGAGGTTTGTTACTGTCATCTTAACTTAATGACATTGGCTTTAAGTGGCACCCCTTTCAATAGTTTATTGGGTTTTATCCGATTATCCTTCTTACGTCAAGGATCGTTGTGTAGTATGCGCTGTCGATAGTGACAACTGTTCCGGGATAAGGAGCGTGAACCTTAAGTCCGTCGCCTACATACATTGCAACATGTCCTGAGTATACGATGATGTCGCCCGGCAGGATCTCGCTCAGAGGAACTGAATATCCCTGGCGTGACTGTACTTCTGAGTCACATGAAAGTGAATAACCGAACTGTGCATAAACTGCTGATGTAAATCCTGAGCAGTCAGCTCCGTATTCAAGTGAATGTGATCCCCATACATATGGAAGCCATCCTGCGAATGAGCATGCGTAGTTGGCAACTTCCCAACGAAGGGCCATGGTAGGATCGACATACTCTTCTTCCTCTTCTTCCTCATAGTCTCCGCCTGATGAAGATGAAGCTGCATAAGTTACGATATCGCCGTCATTGGTCAGGGTAACATATGAAGAGCTTGCATAGCCTTCGCCGTAACCGTCTACGTACATGTAGATCCAGCCGTCATAACTGTCATAGTAGTAACCGGTTGTTCCATAGTTGAGCATGCAGATGACGTTGTCTGCGCCGGCTTCAGGTGATGATCTGAAGTTGATGCCGTCGTCATTTATGAATGCATATTCATAGCTGGGAGTTTCTTCATGATACTCTTCTTCCACTTCGGGATCAGGTTCATGCTCGTCACGGCCTTTGTCATTGTTTCCTGCTGCGGCTGCGCCTTCAGCTGCTGCAACTATTGATGCATATGAGGAAACGTCTCCCTCATCCTCGTAAGAAACATAATTGGAGTAAACATATCCGGCACCGAAGCCTTCAACATAGATATGTGTCCATGTTCCGTCGGTATCAAGTACTTCATGTACTGAGCCGTAGTAAAGTACGTATTTGATATTTGAATCATCATCTGAATCAGGAGCGGATCTGAAGTTGACCTGGTTCTCGGTAATGAATGCATAGCGTCCGCTTGCAGGTTCTTCAACTACAGGCTCCTCTTCAAGAAGTTCGAATTCCTCTTCAGCTTCAACTTCCTGAGCAGGCTCTTCCACTACAGGTTCCTCTGCTGCCGGTGCTTCTTCCACAGCCTCTGTTGCCTCTTCCTTGACTACAGGTTCCTGAACAGCTTTCTTTGTCTCAGGCTGAGCGGCTTTGGTCTCGGGAACTACTGCGGCTTTGGTCTCGGGAGCAGCTGCTTCAGTTACTTCCTCGACTGTCTTAGCAGGGGCAGATACACTGTTGCTGCTTGCCACTGCGCTGAACACCAGCATGAATGAAACACCGATGATGGATACGAATGATATGATCGCGAATACTGCGGGATTTTTTCTTCTTGTTTTCTTCTTCATAAAACTAAGTGGTACTCCTGAATTATTTAACAATTTTCTCAAATTATTACGAAATTGTTACGATCTGTTCACAATATACCACTGATTTTTTAACAAGTCAACCTTAATCCCAAAAAGTTCACAATTAAAATTCAGCTTTTTAATCAGCCAGAAATACCTTTATCTTTTCACCTGCGGCATGAGGTTTTTCCCCTATCGAAGACAGATAATACGCATCTGCCATGAGTGCGCCGCTCCTGCCTTTTGAGCCGGGTCCTCTTGATATTACGGGTTCAGCAAGCAGTTCTCCGTTCTCATCCTCAGATATCTCAAGTCCGGAAAAAGTGCTCATGACGGGAGGAAATCCCAGTTCTTTTGTAAGTGTTACCTCTGCGGTCGGGACGAGTATCGGTTTTCTTGTCCCAAGGAGACGTCCGAGCACCGGTACCATGAGCCAGAGGCATCCGTTGAGCGCTCCGACTGCCGGACCGGACATGTTGATGACGGGTTTTTCCTTATATATTGTTATGCTCATCGGACGTCCGGGTACTGACCTCACTCCGTGGAAGAGCATGTTCCCGTTTTTCTCAAGATACTGAACGCAATAATCCTCACTGCCTTTTGATGTTCCCGCATTCAGGATCACGACATCACTTGTTCCGATGACGGAATCAAGGGCGTCTTTTACCTGTTCCGGGTCATCCATTATTATGGGATGAAGTGTGACTTCAGCTCCCATCTTCTCCAGCAGCGTTTTCACCATTATGCTGTTGCTGTCAAAATTCTGGCCTCTTTTCAATTCGGATCCTGCAGGGACCAGTTCGCTGCCGGTCGGTATGAACGCGACAACAGGTTTTTTTCTTACTTTAACCTTTGAGTAACCTCCGAGAACGAGAGCTGCAAGGTGTGCAGGCGCAAGTACCGTGCCGGCTTTGCCGACCTGAGTACCCTTCTTTATGTTGCTGCCGTATGGCTGTACGTTCATTCCCGGTTTAAACTCAACATCTCCCGCCAGCTCTACTCCGCCTCCGGGCAGCAACTTTACCTTTTCGATCGCAATTACCGAATCGAATGCGTCATCAAAATCATCTCCTGTATCAGCGCGGACATAGTCAGTTCCGTATACCCACTTTGAGGTATCCGGCATTCCATCTGCAAAGTCAGCAGACTTAACTGCTATGCCGTCCATTCCGGACGCCCTTACAACAGGCTGGTCATATTTCGCTGCCAGATCCTCTGCGAGAGTCCTTCCGCATGCTTCAATAATGTCAGCCTCTTCTGTGCCGGTCTGAACGTTCCATACAGAAAAAAGCCTGTTAATGGCCTCTTCTCTGGTTACCAGTCCTGTAATGTCAGGACCTTTCTGTTTTACGGGGATATTGTTCTCAGTCATATTTTCCTCCTTCTCTGAATGGAAAGCATGATAGTTTCCCTTCATGCTCCGGAGAGGCCGTAACGGTCTCTCGGCCCTGAAGCCATATGAAAACACTTAGGCTGCAGGGCTCGGATAGTGATATTCAATACTTTATACAAAAAGGAGGAAAGATTCAAGACCGGATCATTTGATGAATCTTTTTAACCGGCCTGTGATAATTACAGAAACGACAAGTTTTATGATATCCGGGATAATGAACGGGATCACACACCAGCCCAGTGCCGTTGCAAGTCCTACCGGACCTGAATTTCTGGCGTATGCCACCATGAACCAGGCAGTCCCGAAAGCATAGCAGACGAGAAGACCGAAAGCCATGACTGCGCCTCTGACCACCATTGTCTTAAGTTTTGTGCCGCAGCTTAACTGCTTCCAGATGACCTCAGCGAGCCAGTAGATCAGCCCCATGAAGATGAAGCCGACTATGTATCCGCCGGTAGTTCCTATGATCACTCCGAATCCTCCCTTGAATCCGGAAAACACGGGAATGCCGATGATCCCAAGCAGGATGTACACAGCTATGGATATGGTCCCTCTTTTTCCTCCAAGCAATCCCAGCACGCAGAATACCGCAAATGTCTGAAGTGTAAATGGAACGGCTGACGGAATGCTGATCCATGAACACACCGTGATGAGTACAGCTCCGACAGCCATATATGCAAGATCTATTGTTTTAAGCTTTCTGTTCATACCGTCCTGATACTTACCTCTCCTGATGACAGCGTCTCTCTTGTCCCGTCACCGTACACGACTTCAAGCCTGCATTCATCATCTATGCCTACAGCCTCAGCGTTCACCGGGCCCTCCGCTTTGAATACAGTGATCTGCCTTCCTATGATGAAGCTCCGCTTCCGGTATTCGCTGTAAAAATCTGACGCATTAAGGTCTCTGCACAGATCACGGAAATGTTTCATGAACGAGGCTGCCATCCTGCTCCTAAGATCTTTTATCCTTTCAGTGGAGATGGCGCCCGCTATATGCGCTATGTCCTCGGGGAATCCGCCTTGAGGCTCATAAACATTGAATCCTATGCCCATGATGACCCACTCAAGCTCTCCCGTCTCCATGCTGAACGATGCTTCTGTCAAAATGCCGCATACCTTGCGGTTCCTGACATAGACGTCATTTACCCATTTGATCCCGGCAGACTCTCCGGTACATTCTTCTATTGCCCTGCACGCTGCGACCGCTGCTGCAGTCGTTATCTTCGTTGCCTGCCATGCAGGTATGTCAGGACGCTGGATTATGCTGATATACAGTCCGGTTTCGGCAGGCGAATAAAAGCTCCTGCCGCTCCTTCCCCTTCCTTCACTCTGGCTCTGCGCGATCAGCACATGCCAATCAGGGAGTGAGTCAGCTCGCTCTTTCATTACTGTATTGGTCGAAGTAACACTGCCTGTAACTTCAAGCGAGAACTCTTCCGCTGCCCCGCCAAGGTATTTTGTCACGCTTCCGGGGCTTAGAACATCATTCGCGCCTGTAAGCCGGTATCCCCTGTTCTTCACAGCCTCGATCAGGTATCCGTCCTCCTGCAGCAGCCGGATGTTCTTCCAGACCGCGGCTCTGGTTATCCCGAGGATCTCGGCTATCGCTTCTCCCGATATGAATTTCCCATCTTCCCTCTCAAGCAGAGAGGCCAGTCTTTCTTTTGTTGCCATACATGGAATATACTCCCTTATAATAAAATTGTCAACTTTTGTAATGCTCAAAAGTTGACAATCGTTTCTATTGCTTCCCTGCCAGTTTTTCGGCGATGGCTTTGTTCGTATATTCCTTTTCACTGCTGACATCCCTGATAACAGTTATCTGAGGGGGGAGTTCGGCTTTTTCATCTTCGCTCTTCAGTTCTATCTCCATCAGAGCCCTGTCACTCCAGAATGGAAAGACATCGATCTCAAAATATTTATTCTTATATAATAAACAGTATCTGTCCTTGGTGATGGTCTTTAAAGGCTTATTCCCTCTGCGCAGATGATCCGTGTATTCTTCTTCGGTTATCTGCTCTTCCATCTCACTTCTGGTTATCCCGCCAAGCTTTTTCTTCCTTGTCAGATAGTACCGGTAATTTCCGCCCTCTCCCCTTTTTCTTACGCGGTAGCTGCCTTCTTCATCTTCCAGATATGTCTGGCTGATCTCCACCCTGCGGCAGTAAGGATCATCTTCCAGCATCTTGATGTCCGGATAGCCGATCAGGAACTTGCGTTCGATCTCCAGCGGCTTTGGTATCCCAAGGAAAAATGATATCTCAGCTGACAGGTCGTCCATGCTTAACGCAACGCGCAGATGCGGATTTCCGATCCACTTTTCAATTCCGGGTAAATCCTGCCGGTCAGCTGATGCAAGATAGAATACCGCGTCATGATCATCCCTGCCGCCTGCTTTTCCATCTGATATGATCACCATGCCGGAATACCGCTCTTTTGCATATTCAAGAGCTTGTTTTGCCCTTGTCTCTGTCCCTGCGGTCACAACTATCCTTTTCGCAGTCATTTTCTCCTCCTGATACCCGTTTTCCTATTCCATTATAATTGAACAGTTCTGTTAAATGAATTAAAATATGCTCAGAAATCCAGATGAAGGAGCTTCACATGAAAGCTGATATCGACAGTATCATTTCCAGGATGTCCCTTGAGGACAAGATAGCGCTTTGCTCAGGCGAGGACTTCTGGCATACGAAAGCCATGCCTCAGTACCGGATACCTGCGATCATGATGACGGACGGGCCTCACGGACTGAGAAAGCAGGACGCTTCAGTTGACATCAATGATGTCAACCAGTCAGTTCCCGCCACATGTTTTCCCTCCGCCTGCCTTTCCGGAGCGAGCTGGGATGAGAGCATCCTTGCGAGGATCGGCGCCGCGATAGCTGAGGAAGCTCTTGCGGAAAATGTCGCCGTTGTCCTTGGTCCCGGACTGAATATCAAACGCAATCCCCTGTGCGGAAGAAATTTTGAATATTTCAGCGAAGATCCTTACCTGGCCGGAAAGCTCGCTGCCGCATTTCTGAAAGGCATGCGGGATGTCGGCATAGGCGGATGTGTCAAACACTTCGCCTGCAACAGCCAGGAACTTGACCGCATGTCCAGTGACAGTGTGGTATCAGAAAGAGCCTTGCGTGAGATCTATCTGTCCGCTTTTGAGACAGCTGTAAAGGAAGGACAGCCTTCCATGGTCATGTGCGCTTACAACATGCTCAACGGAACATACTGCAGCGATAACAAGGAACTCCTGACTGACATTCTCCGCGACGAATGGGGTTTTGATGGGGTTGTCGTCACGGACTGGGGCGCAATGAACAACCGTGTCAACGGTTTTAAGGCAGGATGCGACCTGAACATGCCGGGCGGCAGTTCGTACATGGAAAGGACCGTCAGAAGGGCTGTCAAAAAAGGCGCTCTGGATGAAGCCGACATTGACAGGAGCGTGAGACGGATCCTTGAACTGGTACTTAAACAGAATGACATACCCGCTGTCCCCGGACAGTTTGCTGACCATAACGACTTTGCAGCATTTGCGGCATGTGAAAGCGCTGTGCTGCTCCAGAACAATGATTCTGTGCTGCCGATAAAGAAAGGACAGACAGCCGTACTGATAGGCGACATGGCAAAGAACATGCGCTATCAGGGAAGCGGCTCAAGCCACATCAATCCTCCGATGGTCACAAACCCGACGGATGCGATGCCTGAGATTCCCTGGGTTCAGGGATGTTTTGAAAACGGTGACACCAACGATGGCCTCATACTTGAAGCCCAGGCTGCAGCTGCCGAAGCAGATGTGGCAGTTGTTTTTGCTGGACTCCCGAACCGATTTGAGTCTGAAGGCTTTGACAGAGACAACATGAAGATGCCATCCGGTCACCTGCGGCTCATAAGTGCGGTAAGCGATGTTAACCCGAACACTGTAGTCGTTCTCATGTGCGGCTCACCTGTCGAGTGCCCGTTTGCCGACCATGTAAAAGCGATCCTTTACATGGGTCTTCCCGGTCAGGCCGGCGGCGTGGCAGTAAAGAAGCTCCTTTACGGAGATGCCAACCCGTCAGGACGGCTCACTGAGACCTGGCCGTATGAGTATTCCGACTGCATCTCATCTTCCGTTTACGCAAAACAGCGCGACGCGCTCTATGTTGAAGACATATATGTCGGATACAGGTATTATGACAAAGCTCACGTTCCGGTCCGCTGGCCTTTCGGTTACGGACTCAGCTATACAACATTTGCCTATTCCGATCTAAAAATAGGAAATGACTCTGTCGCCGTTACAGTGACCAATACCGGTAGAGAAGCCGGCGGCGAAGTCGTGCAGATGTACATATCACCGAGCGAATGGACGGTCCACCGCCCTTACAGGGAATTGAAAGGATTTAAGAAAGTCTATCTTGAGCCCGGAGAGAGTGAACGTGTTTCATTTACCCTGGATAACCGCAGCTTTGCCATATGGCAGGATGGCTGGGTAGTGCCAAGCGGTATCTACACGATCATGATAGGACCGCTTGAAGAGAACATAAATGTTGATGGCGATGAAGTTCCCGCTCCCAAATGGCAAAGAGGCACATGGTATGAAACATTTGAGGGAATGCCCGGCATTTCCGACCTTGAAGCTGCAACAGGCCGGGAATATGTGCACCGGCACGCGCCTAAGAAAGGCTCATTTACAATGAACAGTTCCCTTGGAGAGATGAAGGACTCTTCATTCATAATGAAGATGGTCCATAAGGGTGCCTGCTCATTTGCCGCAAAACACAGCAGCGGAAAAACAGATCCCGACGATCCCGCCTACAAGATGGCGATCAACTCATCGGTCAACGCGCCGCTGCGTGCGCTCCAGATACTCTCAGGCCAGAGAGACGGGGTATTCAGAGGACTCCTGAAAATGGCCAATGGCCATTTCTTCAAAGGTCTTATAAGAATGATAAAGCGCTGAGGTTTCCCCCAGCGCTTTTTATCATTTATCATTTAACTTTTGCTTTAAGTTCACCATTTGCATCAACATCGATGAGGATGACATCATCTTCTTTGAGGTTGCCTTCAAGTATGAGCCTTGCGACAAGAGTCGTTACATTCTTCTGCAGGTATCTCTTAAGCGGACGTGCGCCGTATGCGGGATCATATGCACCGTCGGCGACGCTTGCCTTTGCTGCAGGAGTAAGCTCCACGCTCAGTTCCTTCTCCGCCATCAGTTTGTTGATGGCTTTGATCTGAAGGTCGATGATGGACGCGATGTTGTCCTTCGTCAGAGGCTTGAACATGATTATCTCATCGAGCCTGTTCAGAAACTCAGGCCTGAAACTGCCTTTCAGCTGATCCATTACAAGATCCACTGCCTGCGGGTTGATCTCGCCGTCATCGCCTATTCCCTCAAGCAGGAACTGAGAACCGATGTTGGACGTCAGGATGATGATGGTATTCTTGAAGTCCACGGTTCTTCCCTGGGAGTCAGTTATACGGCCATCATCCAGCACCTGGAGCAGTACGTTAAACACATCCGGATGTGCCTTTTCGATCTCATCAAAGAGAACGACCGAATAAGGTTTTCTCCTTACGGCTTCAGTGAGCTGTCCGCCCTCATCGTATCCGACATATCCCGGAGGCGCTCCGATCAGCCTTGAAACGCTGAACTTCTCCATGTATTCACTCATGTCGAGACGGACAATGTTGTTCTCATCATCAAACAAGGCTTCAGCGAGAGCTTTTGCAAGCTCTGTCTTACCGACACCTGTAGGTCCGAGGAAAATGAATGAACCGATCGGCTTGCCGGGCTCCTTGATGCCTGCTTTGCTTCTCCAGATCGCGTCAACGACCTTTTCAACAGCTTCATCCTGACCGATGACCCTTCTGTGCAGGATCTCACGAAGGCCAAGGATCTTGCTCCTCTCAGTCTCGTTCAGTTTAGAAAGAGGAATGCCTGTCCATCTGGAAATGATCCTGCATATCTCCTCCTCGGTTACGTTCTGGTGAACGAGTGAAAGATCTTTTTCGTTGACCTTGGACTCCTCCTGCTCAAGCTGCTTCTGGAGCTTCGGAAGTTCACCGTACTTAAGCTCAGCTACTTTCTCGAGATTGTATTCTCTTTCGGCTATCTGGATCTGGTTGTTCAGATCATCGATCTGCTCACGGAGTTTTGAGAGCTTGTCCACGGAAGCCTTCTCATTTTCCCACTGGGCCATCCTGTTCTGAAGCTCGTCACGCATCTCGGCAAGTTCCTTCTGAAGCTCTTCGAGCCTTTCCCTGCTGAGATTGTCTGTTTCTTTCTTCAGCGCAGTTTCCTCGATCTCAAGCTGCATGACCTTTCGTTTCAGCTCATCCAGCTCCGCCGGCATTGAGTCGAGCTCTGTCTTTATCATTGCGCAGGCTTCATCCACAAGGTCGATGGCCTTGTCCGGAAGGAACCTGTCGGAAATGTACCTGTCCGACATGACAGCGGCGCTCACGAGTGCCGAGTCAGTTATCTTAACGCCGTGGAACACTTCATACCGTTCCTTGATACCACGGAGGATCGAGATAGTATCCTCGACCGAAGGCTCATCCACGAGCACCGGCTGAAAACGTCTCTCGAGCGCAGCGTCCTTCTCGATGTACTTCCTGTACTCGTCAAGAGTCGTTGCGCCGATACAGTGCAGTTCGCCTCTTGCGAGCATCGGCTTTAACATGTTGCCGGCGTCCATTGAACCTTCGCCTTTGCCGGCACCGACTATCGTATGGAGCTCATCAATGAACAGAAGTATCCTTCCGTCGCTCTCTTTAACTTCCTGAAGGACAGCTTTCAGACGCTCTTCAAATTCACCGCGGTACTTTGCGCCGGCGACAAGAGATCCCATGTCAAGGCTGAATATGGTCTTGTCCTTAAGGCCGTCCGGGACATCACCCTTAACGATACGCTGGGCAAGTCCTTCAACAACGGCGGTCTTGCCGACACCGGGTTCGCCTATCAGGACCGGATTGTTTTTGGTCTTCCTGGAAAGGATCCTGATGACATTCCTTATCTCGCTGTCACGCCCGATTACCGGATCGAGCTTCTGTGCCCTGGCACTCTCCACAAGGTCAGTACCGTATTTTTCAAGTGCCTCATATGTACCCTCGGGATTGTCAGTGGTTATCTTCTGGTTGCCCCTTACTGTAGACAGAGCCCTGAGGAAACTTTCCCTGTTGATGCCATAGGTCCTGAACAGTTCCTTTATCTCCCTGCTCCCCTTGTTGATCATGGCAAGGAAGAGATGCTCGACCGAAACATATTCGTCGCCCATGGCTTTGGCTTCATCTTCGCCAGAAAGAAGGACATCATTAAATGACTGGCCTACATGCTGCTGGCCTCCGCTGACTTTGGGCTTCTTCTCTATGATAGCGAGCACCGCGCCTGTAAAGTCGGCGGGGTCAATGCCCATCTTTTCTATTAATTTTGAAATGAGGCTGTCTTCCTGTGTCAGAAGGGCATACAGAAAATGCTCGCAGTCTATCGACTGGTTGCCGTATTCATTTGCCACTTTCTGGCAATCGTTGATCGCCTCGATCGATTTTTGGGTAAATTTCTGGAAATTCATACAGTTCACCTCTTTTACACTATGTTTTGTTCTATGTGTACTATAACACATAACAATCCATAATGCAACCATATTTTAAAACCGGACTGCAGGATTTTTATCTCTGCAGTCCGGCGGATAAACTAGCCTTCTTCAGATTCTTTTCTGGCCTGCCGTGTCCTCTGCATCCGTTTGTAAATGTACTGGATGATGGCCGCAACCGGGATGGCAAACAGGATTCCCCAGATGCCGAAGATCCTGCCCAGCACTATGATGCTTATCAGTATGAGCAGGGCCGACACGCCAAGAGTTCCTGAGAACAGCCTGGGTTTCAGCACATATCCGTCCAGGAACTGGAGGACTATCGTGGCTATGATAAAGATCAGCGCCTTCCACGGATCCACCATGAGCAGGATGAATGCTCCTATGGCGCCGCCCGCGATAGGTCCGAATGTCGGCGCAAGGTTGAACACTCCGACGACAACAGAAATGATGGCCACATAAGGCATGCCGAAGATGAGCATGATAATGGCATTGGCTACACCAACCGCAACCCCCTCAAGCAGTGTACAGCAGATATATCGCACCAGTATCCTGTTGCAACTGCTGCAGAAATTTATGAACGTAGCATAGCGCTTCTCCTTGAGCACCCACGCAAAGAATCTCTTTGCGAGCTCAATGAGATGATCCTTTGATACCAGGTAATATACTGAGAGTATTGCACTCATTATGAAGCTCACCAGACCTGTTCCGAGAGAAACTGAGGCATTGATGATATTCTCGCCTGATACTATCCTCGAAAGCCAGCTGACCAGTCTTGAACTGATATCCGTGAAATTGATGTCACTCAGCTGATCTGAGAACATGCCGCCGGCCAGGCCTTTCAGCCATACTTCCAGGTTGTGCATGTAATCACCCAGGTTATTGATAAGGGTCTGCAGGCTTTCGATCAGCTGCGGTATGAACAGCCACAGAATGGCAGTGATCACGGCAATGACAAGCACTACGCTGATGGCGACTGAAATGTATCTGGCTATCTTTCTGTTTTTGGCGCGTTTGAACAGAGTCCGCTCAAACAGCCTTACCAGCGGATCCACGATATACGCGATGATAAGACCGACGATCAGCGGAACGATAATGTTCCAGATGAACTTCACGCCGATCCATATCGATCCGAGATGCTGAAGGATGAAATAGAAAGCGACAACTATGGCAAGTGCCACGGTTATCTGGAACCATACTTCATTTTTAACCTTGTTGAACCACTTCATGTGTTTTAGTCTCTTTCTATGCGGTCTGCGCCAGCAGCTTTGCTGCTTGATCGGCGGCTATGCACTTGTCAAGTACTTCAGATATGTCTCCATCCATTATCTGCTCAAGGCGGTAAGAAGTAAAGCCAATTCTATGATCTGTCACCCTTCCCTGGGGGAAATTGTAGGTTCTGATCTTCTCTGACCTGTCTCCCGTTCCGATCTGGCTGCGCCTCTCTGCAGACTCGGCAGCCTGTTTCTTCTGGAGTTCAAGATCATACAGTCTTGCCTTAAGTACCTTGAGCGCCTTATCCTTGTTCTTCAGCTGGGATTTTTCATCCTGGCAGGAGATGACTATTCCTGTCGGGATATGGGTAAGCCTTACGGCTGAGTCTGTCGTATTGACACACTGTCCGCCGTTTCCCGAAGCCCTGAACACATCAAACTTGCAGTCGTTCATGTCTATCTCAACATCCACATCCTCCGCCTCAGGCATGACAGCCACAGTGGCAGTTGATGTATGTATGCGGCCTCCGGACTCGGTAACGGGAACACGCTGTACCCTGTGGACTCCGCTCTCATATTTCAGTTTGGAATATGCCCCCTGTCCGTTGACCATGAAGACAACTTCCTTCATGCCGCCGATGCCCATCTCATTTACTGAAACAAGCTCAGTCTTCCAGTGGTTCTTGTCAGCGAACAGGCAGTACATCCTGTAAAGCTCAGCCGCAAAAAGAGCTGCCTCATCTCCGCCTGCTCCGGCGCGGATCTCCACTACGACATTTTTATCATCATTCTCATCTTTGGGAAGGAGAAGGACTTTTATCTCTTCCTCCAGATCCGCGACCTGCTTCTTGGCATCCGCAAGTTCTTCCTTTGCCAGTTCCTTCATCTCCTCGTCAGTTTCCTCATCAAGGATCTCAAGACTGTCTTCGATGGCCTGCTTAGCCTCTTTATACTTTTTGAACGCTTCTACTATGGGGGTGAGATCACTCTGCTCCTTCATGAGCTTTCTGAACTTGTCCTGGTCAGCTGCAGTCTGTGGATCGTTCAGCTGCGCAAGTATCTCCTCATATCTCTCTTCAATTGCCTGAAGTTTTTCTGTCATTGCTACTCCTTTTAGCAGATCCTGCCCATGACCACGCGGTCAAGTCCCGCAAGATCCTTTATAACTTTTATGTCCTCAAACCCTGACTTCTCCATCAGCGTCTTAACGCCTTCCGCCTGACTGAAGCTGATCTCCATCATGAGATATCCTTCTGCATCCAGGTGTTCAGCTGCCTCCGGTATGAGCCTTCTGTAAATGTCCATTCCGTCATCGCCCGCTGTCAGCGCAAGCCTAGGCTCATGATCCTTCACCTCAGGACTCAAGGCTTCGTATTCTCCGTTCATCACATAAGGAGGATTCGAAACTATGATGTCAAATTTTCTGTGGTCAAGGTTTTCGAACAGATCACCCTGAATGAATTCAATGTCCGCGCCGTTCAGCTTTGCATTTTCAGCTGCGACTGCCAGGGCTTTCCCGGAAATGTCGCACGCAGTCACTGCCGCACTTTGGCAGAGGCATTTAAGTGACACCGCGATGCAGCCGCTGCCTGTGCACATGTCGAGCACACGGCTCCCTTCTAAGGTAAGCTCTGCTGCCTTCTCGCAGAGCACTTCGGTATCGAACCTCGGGATCAGTACATCCGAAGTTACCTTGAACATGTATCCCATGAAAGGCGCCTCACCGGTTATGTACTGGTACGGCACGTGCCGCGCCCGGGTTTCAATAAGTTCCATGTATGCGCTCTCTGCCGGAGGGCTGATCTGCTCATTCTTACGGAGCAGATATCCTGACTTTCCGATCCCGGTCACATGCTCCAGCAGATAGAACGCATCTGTTTCAGGGCTTTCAATCCCGTTTTCGTCCAGAACGTCTGTGCCGGCGTCGTACAGTTCTTTAAGCGTCATTCCTCTTCTCCGCCATCAGCTGCTTCAGCCTCAGTTTCCGGTTCACTGACCTCGATGCCCTGTTTTCTCAGGTAGTCTCTCCAGTCAAACACAGCCTCAACAGCGGCGATAGCTACTTCAGCCATGTCCCTGTCAGGCTCCTTGGTCGTAAGTCCCTGGATCCACAGACCCGGTCTGCTCAGGATATCAGCCAGTTTGCTTCCTGAGTTTCCTGCCCACTGGATGACTTCGTAAGAAAGTCCTGCGATCACCGGGATAAGAAGGAGCCTTATGCCCATCCTTGCAAGCTTGTTGACAAACAGTGTTGTGTCAAACGAAGTGCTGAGTGACAGGATAACATCAAGGATTATGAAAAAGATGATGCTTATAAACAGCACGAAGAAAATAAAGCTGGTTCCGCATCTTCTGTGTTCTTTGGAAGCTTTCATTACGTTATTGACATTCAGCTCATGGCCTGACTCTATGCAGTTGATACACTTGTGCTCCGCTCCATGGTACTGAAACGTCCTTCTGATATCCTTCATCAGGGAAATGAGAGAGATATACGCGATGAATATGGCAAGCTTGAGAACACCCTCGACCACTGCCACAAGGACAGCTGAATCTGACTTAAAAAGTTTGAGGATACCGGTGGATGCCCAATATGGAAGTATCATGAAAATGGCTATGGCAAGCACCAGCGAGATGGCAACAGTGCCAAACATCAGCGCGCCTTCACCCTTTTCATTTTCCTTCTTAGCTTTCCCTGCATCTTCTTCATCCATGAAGAAACTGGCAGAGAATGTCAGCGTCCTGATGCCGATCACGAGCGAAAAGATAAATGAAACTATTCCTCTGATGATCGGCCAGCCGAATATTTTGTTTTTTTCTTTCGGGGATACAGTCTTCTGCTTTCCCACCTCTATTTTTCCGTCAGGCCGGCGCACTGCAACAGCTATGTCATTCCCGCTGCGCATCATGATGCCTTCGATTACTGCCTGACCTCCAATTCCGGATGATCTCATAAAAACTCCCGTATACATAAAAATTGAGGCCCATCCGGCTAAATCGGATGAGCCTCTTCTTCCGGACTTCCTACAAAAAAAAATTGAGCAAAACTCTCCGTATTGCTACGGAGAATGCTACTCAATCTTCTTTTCGGAAGCTACTGTCCCTGATTAAGGTTATATTTCTTGTTGAACATCTCAACACGGCCGCGGGCACGTGTTGCCTTCTGCTGTCCTGTATAGAAAGGATGGCACTTTGAGCAGACTTCTACGTGGATGTCTTCCTTCGTTGAGCCTGTTACGAAAGTATTTCCGCAGTTGCAGGTAACAGTTGCGTTATAATATTTAGGATGTATTCCGTCTTTCACCTGTTTCACCTCTTCCTGATTTCGAATAAGCTTATGTATAGTATCACAGCATAAAATTAATTGCAAGTTATTTATTTACAGGAAGCTCTGTCCCTTTTATAAGAATTTGGTCTTTCTGATCATCTGAATGAACTCAGCATTGTTCCTGGTCCTTACAAAAAGCTCAAGGACTTTTTCAGTTGCTTCGTCAGCCCTCAGGCCGCCTGTTGCCTTACGGATGATATATACAGCCTCCTGCTCGTCGGGGGTAAGGAGAAGATCTTCTCTTCTCGTTCCGCTCTTGGCGATGTCGATCGCAGGGAATATCCTCTTCTCCTGCAGCTTTCTGTCAAGGATCAGCTCCATGTTGCCTGTTCCCTTGAATTCTTCATATACGACATCGTCCATCTTACTGCCTGTATCCACCAGCGCGGTTGCCAGTATGCTGAGGCTTCCGCCCTCGCGGATATTTCTTGCAGCGCCGAAGAATCTCTTCGGGCTGTAGAGAGCTGCCGGGTCGAGTCCGCCGGAAAGAGTTCTTCCGCTCGGAGGCACCAGCAGATTGTATGCTCTTGCCAGTCTTGTGATACTGTCGAGAAGGATGATGACATCCTTCTTCTGCTCAACGAGTCTCTTAGCCCGTTCGATGGCCATCTCAGAAACTCTCTTGTGATGCTCCGGGAGCTCATCAAATGTTGAATAGATGACCTCAACGTTTGCGCCGACTATGGATTCCTTCATGTCGGTGACTTCCTCCGGACGCTCGTCGATCAGGAGGATGATTATGTACATCTCGGGATTGTTCTTCTGTATGGATTTTGCAACTGCCTTAAGGAGGGTTGTCTTTCCTGCCTTGGGAGGTGATACTATGAGTCCTCTCTGCCCTTTTCCGATAGGGGAGACGAGGTCAAATATCCTCATTGCCACGCTGCCGGAAGTGCCCTCAAGAGATATCCTCTCATCGGGAAAGATGGGTGTGAGGCTTTCAAACGGGCGTCTTCCGATCACAGAATGGGGAGTGTCATCGTTGATCTTATCCAGGCGCAGGAGCGCTCCGAATTTCTCGTTTCCTGTTTTGACCCTGACCTTTCCGACTATCATGTCGCCCGTCTTGAGTCCGAATTTCTTGATCTGTGCCGGTGATACATAAACATCGTCCGGCCCCGGAAGATAGTTCTCGCATCTGATGAATCCGTATCCGTCCTGCATGACCTCGAGGATACCGTCAGCCACTTTTCCGCTGTCGAGCCTATCCTCCTCTTCCTTTGTAATACCGGTCTCCTGCTGACGTGTCTTTTCCTCATTCATCAGAAGTATCGCGTCTACCAGATCTGCCTTTTTCATTGAGCTGGCGCCTTTGATCGCGTTAGTCTTTGCGATCTCCCTGAGTTCCTTAAGAGGCAGCGATAATAATTTTTCTTTCATATTGTCCTCGTGAAATATAATAACAGTCCCCGTTAAAGACAGATTTTTGGATCATTATTCAAAAATATTTACCGGGGAAATGGGTGAAACTATCGTCCGACAGGACATCGGACGGTTGCATTATACATAATGCCATCTGATTATTCAATAAAAAAATGAATGCATTTAACCACGGATTGTGCTAATGTATTCATATGATGGTGAATTCTTTTACAATCTATAAGCTGATGATCCTGTACATGCTGAACAAGCTGGACTGCAAGCTGACCAACTCCCAGCTTTCCCAGTTTTTCGTAACAAATAAGTACACGGATTATTTCAACATCCAGCAGACCCTGTCCGAACTGGTTTCCTCAGGGTTTATTGACAAGTTTGTTATCAGGAACACCTCATATTACGCCATCACTTCCGAAGGTTATGAGGCTCTTACCTTCTTCAAGAACCAGATACCGAAAGGCGCGATGGACGACATCAACGCTTTTCTTGAGACTAATAAGTTCGAATTAAAAAATGAAGTCGGCACGATCGCCGACTATTATAAGCATACCACCGGCGATTATATCGCCCACTGCCAGATCATGGAAGGCAAATCCCTCCTTTATGAACTGAGCATTTCCGTCCCTTCCGAGGAAGAGGCTAAGCAGGTATGCGACAACTGGCGTCTTGCCAGTGAGGAGATCTATGCTTTTGTCATGAAGACGCTTCTTCAATGACTTTCCAGATCTCGTCTTTTCCCTCTTTTGTAACAGCTGAGAACGGTATCATTACCGTTCCTTTTTTTAATCCCAGGCCTTCCTTTAGGATCTTCAGGTTCTTCTGCATTGCCCCTTTGCTGATCTTGTCAGCCTTTGTCGCAATGATCACAGGCTCTCTTCCGCTCGCGACAGCCCATTCATACATCATCCTGTCGCTCGCCTTAGCTTCATGCCTGATGTCCACAAGGACAAATACTGCTTTCAGCTGCTTTGACTTTTCAAGATAATTCCCGATCATGTCAGCCCATTTTTCCTGTGTGGCGTGCGAGGTCTTCGCGTAGCCATATCCCGGAAGATCCACAAGATACAGCTCTTTATTGATGTTATAGAAATTTATGGTCTGGGTTTTGCCGGGCTGGCCTGATGTCCTCGCCAGATTTTTGCGGTTCAGGAGCGCATTGATGAGCGAGGATTTGCCCACGTTTGATCTGCCGGCAAATGCTATCTCCGGCAGATCAGTGTGCGGCAAGGCGGACGTAGGTCCGCAGACTATCTCTAATTCAGCTGACTTTACGTTCATTGTTATTTAAGTCTCGCAAACTCTTCGATGACTTTATCCTTAAGAGTTTCTTCATCGGGACCGAACACTATCGAAGCAAATCCAACTCTTGATCCTGTGCCTTCATTGGCATTCACATGAAGGTCGCCTCCGACAGTTGAAAATGTTGTTGTGATACCGTTATCTTTGATGTATCCCTTTACATGTCCGATGATGGCTCCCTGCTCATTCAGCCAGTCTCTGAGGGCAAGGTATGCCTCCTCTGCAGCAGCGCGTGCCTCATCGCCGCTCATCCTGATATCACGCTCAAATGAGCAGATGGTAGCGCCTTCATGCATGTGTGTCTCAACAAGCTCATAGCCTTCTACTTCGTATGTATGTGTCTCCTCATGCTCATGGTCATGATGGTCATGGTCGTGGACATGCACATGTACATGCTCATGGTGATGCTCATGCTCATGCTCGTGTTCATGCTCATGCTCGTGTTCATGCTCATGCTCGTGCTCAAGGATCTCGTCTTTATTCTCGCTCATATTCTTACTCCCAACTTAAGATCTCTTCGATCATTTCTCTGCAAACCTTGTTTGTTCCATCCGGATCAGCAGTTGCGGACATGGTGTATACACGGCCTTCTGTACGGCCGGCTACATCCTCCTTTACGGCTTCAAGCTGATCGCTGCCGATAAGGTCGGTCTTGTTGATGAACACATAGTTGGCATCGCTGATCTGGTCAAATACCAGTTCATTGAGCCTGTCTGCCTTAACAAGTTTCATCCATCTGCTCGCATCGATGACAACACATGTTGTGATGTTCATGTCATCGTCGTAATATGCCCAAAGGCCGTCTGCAAGGTCAGCAGGGCGGGCAAGTCCTGTGGTCTCAAGGATGACCCATGAAGGGTTCTCATTTTTCTCAATGTCAACAAGGCAATCCATGAGGTCACCAAGTATTGAGCAGCAGACACATCCGTTAAACAGTTCCTTTGATGTGTATCCGCCTCCCTCGGTAAACACATTGTCTACTCCGACCTGACCGATCTCATTCTCAATGATGACCAGTTTGCCCTGGTCTCCGCCTTCAAATGAGTTTACGATCTCTCTTGCGAGCGGCATCAGCACGCTTGTCTTTCCGGATCCAAGGAATCCGCTAAGTACTATTAATTTCATCATATCCTCCGGTTTCTTACTCTATCATGTCCGCCGTGACGGTAAATGACTCGATCGTATCATCCGACGGTATTTCATACATGATGTCCATCATGATGTTCTCCATGATGCTCCTCAGGCCTCTTGCGCCGATCTTGCGTTCAAAAGCCTTTTTGGCTATCGCGTTTACGGCAGCATCCTCAAATGTCAGATCAACCTTGTCAAGGCTGAACAGCGCCTGATACTGCTTTATGAGAGCATTCTTAGGCTCCTTCAGTATCCTTACCAGATCCTCTTCTTTCAGTGACTGGAGCGCCACTACCACCGGTACTCGTCCGATGAATTCGGGGATCAGGCCGTATTTCATGAGATCCTGCGGCATGACCTGACCGAACATGTCATCAATGTCAGCGTCAACATTTTCCCTGACGTCCGCTCCGAAGCCCATGCCTTTTTTCCCGACTCTGGCTTCAATGATCTTCTCAAGACCGGCAAACGCGCCTCCGCAGATGAAGAGGATGTTTGTGGTATCGATCGGTATGAGTTCCTGCTGGGGATGCTTCCTTCCGCCCTGCGGCGGCACTGAAGCCATGGTTCCCTCAAGGATCTTGAGGAGAGCCTGCTGGACACCCTCGCCGGAAACATCTCTTGTGATCGATACGTTCTCGCTCTTTTTAGTGATCTTGTCTATCTCATCAATATAGACGATACCGATCTGCGCGCGCTCAACATCATAGTCAGCTGCCTGGATAAGCTTCAAGAGGATGTTCTCAACATCTTCGCCTACGTATCCGGCCTCAGTAAGAGTGGTCGCGTCAGCGATCGCGAACGGAACGTTCAGTATCTTGGCAAGTGTCTGCGCAAGGAATGTCTTTCCGGAACCTGTGGGTCCCAGCATCAGGATGTTGCTCTTTTGGAGCTCCACATCCAGATCCACCCCCGAGATCACTCGTTTATAATGATTGTATACCTGTACGGCGAGCACCTTCTTGGCTGCATCCTGGCCTACCACATATTCATCAAGGAACTCCTTGATCTGCTTCGGCTTATACAGGGTGATGTCCAGATCGGCATGGCCCTTATCCGGGATGTCATAGTCATCTATCATCTGCTCATCAAAGATGTCCCTGCATGTTTCCACACACTCATAACAGATATATACACCGCCCGGTCCCGCGATCAGGCTGCGGCCTGTTTCAGCGGCGGTACGTCCGCAAAATGAACATACGGGCATCTTTTCGGAAGGTTTTTTTCTTCCCTGTGAACCCGATTTTGAATTCTTTCCTTCTGCCATATTCTTCCTTTATTATCAGTGCTTATCGATCACAGCGTCGATGAGGCCGTACTCAACAGCCTCCTGTGCGCTGAACCAGTTATCCCTGTCGGTGTCGGCTTCGATCTGCTCAAGCGGCTTGCCGGTGTTCTCAGCAAGGATCTTGTTCAGTCTGTCCCTGATCTTCAGGATATGGTCTGCGTTGATCTTGATCTCGGAAGCCTGGCCCTGTGCTCCGCCTGAAGGCTGATGGATCATGATCTCGGCATTCGGAAGAGCAAATCTCTTGCCCTTTGTTCCTCCTGAAAGAAGGAATGCGCCCATGCTTGCCGCCATGCCTATGCATGTTGTGCAGACGTCGCATTTTACATACTGCATTGTATCGTAGATAGCCATTCCCGCGGTTACGCTTCCGCCCGGGCTGTTGATGTAGAAATTGATGTCCTTGCCCGGATCTTCGGACTCAAGGAAGAGCATCTGGGCTACAACAAGGCCTGCGGTCACATCATTTACTTCCTCTCCGAGGAAGATGATCCTTTCCTTTAAAAGCCTTGAATAGATGTCATATGCTCTCTCGCCTCTTGAACTGCTTTCAATTACTGTAGGGACTAAACTCATAGCTGCCTCCTTTTCTGTATGACAGGAGCCGGTCTGAAAAAACCGGCTCCTGAAAATATTCTTATGTTCTTTCAGATCATTTATCCTCTGCAGGAGCTTCCTTGCTTTCCTCCTCAGCTGCAGGCTCTTCGGGAGCTTCCACTGCAACACCGTTTTTCAGAAGGAAATCTGCTGCCTTGTTGGCTGCGATGTCATGCTTGAGGTCTTCCATCTCTTCAGCTGAGATAGCTTCTTTGATCTTGGCAACATCCATGTTGTATGCCTTAGCCATCTCATTCATCTGCTCCTCGACATCCTCATCAGTTGCAAGAAGTCCCTCAGCCTCTGCTATGGCCTCAAGAGTGAGCCTTCCCTTGATGGTCTTGACCGCGTAAGGTCTCTGGGTTGCTACGAACTGATCTTCAGTCTGTCCGAGCATCTGGAGATACTGATCCATGCTGATGCCATAGTTCTGCATGTTCATTGCCATCTGGCGTGCAAGTGTCCTTGCCTGTTCATTTACCATGGCATCCGGGATGATCATCTCAGCGTTGTCGCCTGCTTTCTGGAGAAGCTCATCCTTTGCCTTTGCCTCGGCATCGTTTGTCTTTCTCTTCTCGATGGTCTTTCTTACATCGTCCTTATACTCTGCAAGTGTCTCGAAATCAGAAACTTCCGAAGCGAACTCATCGTCAAGTTCAGGAAGGATGGTCTGCTCGATGGAGATGAGGTCTACCTTGAATACAGCGGGCTTTCCTTCAAGCTCCTTGCTTGCATAGCTGTCGGGGAATGTAACGTTTACGTCAAATGAATCGCCTACATTGTGGCCGACGATCTGGTCTTCGAAAGTATCGATGAAGCTGTGCGAGCCGAGCACGAGGCCGTAGTTTTCAGCCTTGCCGCCTTCAAACTGCTTGCCGTCAACATATCCGTCAAAGTTAATGTAAACCTTGTCGCCGTCCTGTGCAGCCCTGTCAGTGACTTCAACTGTTCTGCCATTCTTCTTGCGTGCAGCTTCCATCTCCTGATCAACTTCTTCGTCAGTCACTTCAACAGTGTAAGCGGTGTACTCAAGTCCTTTGTACTCACCGAGCTTGACCTCAGGTTTGATGGCAACAGTTGCGGAATAAATGAAGCTCTTGCCCTTTCCGATCTGGTCTACATCGATCTCCGGCTGTGATGTGATCTCAAGTCCGCTCTCCTTTGCAGCATCGGTATATGAATCCTGCATTGCGAAGTTTGCGGCATCCTCGAAGAGCACTTCAGGTCCGTATACTCTCTCGAGCATCTTCTGGGGAACCTTGCCCTTACGGAAGCCCGGTACAGAAACCTGACCCTTGATCTTATTATATGCCTTTGTCATGGCCTTTTCGAAATCTTCAGCACTTACCTCGATAGTAAGCTTAGCCATGTTTCCTTCTAATTTTTCTACATTAACGCTCATTTTGTCCCTTCTCACTTTCGGATTGTTGATTTAAGCCGCTTCTGGCTCGGCGAAAAAATATTTTATCATACTCAGTTTAAATAATCAATACTTACGAGTGTAAGGCCTCTTGCGGATGCTTTCGGCGCGCTGAGGGCTCTGTCACGGCTCTCAAGTATCTCTTTTACATGCTCCGGCGGAAAAATGCCCATGCCCACTTTTTCAAGCGTGCCGGCTATTATCCTTACCATATTATACAGGAAACCGTTCCCCGATATCCTTATCCTTATGATGGACGGCCTGAAGCCGGGCGCTGCATCCTCCTCCGGATCGGCATCCGGGTTAAGGAGCTCCTGTGTAATGTCAATGCTGTGTATCGTCCTTATTGTGGATTTCTGATGGCCGCCGGCTGATGAAAATGCAACGAAGTCATGCTCTCCCACCAGGCATTCGGCTCCCTGCCTCATCTTCTCCACATCCAGCATGTAATAGACATAATCCGTATAGAGCCTTACCGTAGGCAGATTGTACCTGCAGTTTAAGATGGAATACTCATATGTCTTAATGCAGTCGGCGTAGCGCGGATGGAAAGAGCTGTCCACCTCCTCGGACTTCACGATCTTTATGTCTTCAGGCAGGCTCTGGTTCAGGGCGTAGCTTATCTTTTCAGGTGCGATGCGGGTGTTTGTCTCAAACGCGGCTACATTTCCCTTCGCATGGACACCCGAATCCGTACGGCTGCATCCCGTCACCTTAATGTCCTCGCCAAGGAGTTTCGACAGATGCTCGTTGATCACCTGCTCTATGGCAATGCCGTTCTTCTGGATCTGCCAGCCGACATAGTTCGTGCCGTCATATGCAATTGTCAGTTTGATCCGCTTCATGTCACACTCTGCCCCAGGTAATGAATCTGTCCATAATGACTCTCATGGCTATTGTTATAAGGAGAGCCAGGAGTATCAGCAGATATGTCACCTTATCTCTGGTCTCATATTTCAGCGGATACATCTTTGTCCTTCCGTCGCCGCCGTGATAGCACCTTGCCTCCATCGCGGTCGCCAGATCCGATGCCCTCCTGAATGCCGAAATGAACAAAGGTATGAGTATGGGCACCATTCCCTTGGCTTTCCTTACGAGACCGCCGCTCTCGAAATCAGCACCTCTTGCGAGCTGAGCTTTGATGATCTTGTTCATCTCCTCCGCAAGGATCGGGATGAACCTCAGCGCGATGCTCATCATCATTGCAAGCTCGTGTGCCGGAAAACGGATCTTCTTAAGAGGTGAGAAGACTTTTTCCAGACCGCTTGTCAGTGTTGTCGGAGTCGTTGTATATGTCAGCATTGAAGCTCCCACGACCACGAACATGAGGCGCACCGCGAAGAAAACTGCTCTCAGTATGCCTTCATGGGAAACCTTAAGGATCCACCATCTCCATATCATGTGATCGCCTTCTGTAAAGAACACATTGAAAAATACCGCAGCTATCATGAGATATACGAGCATCCGCATTCCCTTCAGGATGTACGCGACCGGTATCTTTGAGATCGCTATAAGGACTATCAGGATCGCCGCCGGAAAAGCAAGCGCGAATATGTTGTTTGTGATGAACAGCATGGCGACATAAACAATGACGCCAAGGAGCTTAACCCTTGGATCCAGACGGTGCAGTATTGAATTGCCCGGGTAGTACTGCCCGATCGTTATGTCCCTAAACACTAAGTATTCTCTCTATCTCCCTGCAGGCCTCGCCTACAGTGATGCAGTTTTCGTTTATGTCCAGTCCGGCATCCTTGAGGTCTTCCATGAAATAACGGACTTCCGGAGCCATGAGCCCCATGTCCTCAAGTCTGTCCAGATCAGAAAATGCTTCATATACCGGAAGGTCGAACAGTATCTCCCCTCCGTCCATGGCGATAACCCTGTCGGCATATCTGGCGACTTCCTCCATGGTATGCGAAACAAGGATCACCGTTATGTGGTTTTCCTGCTGTATGCTCTTCAGCTTGTTCAATATCTCGACTTTGCCGAGCGGGTCGAGTCCTGCTGTAGGCTCATCAAGGATCAGCATGTCAGGCTCCATCGCCAGCATGCCCGCTATCGCCGCCCTTCTCATCTCTCCGCCGGAAAGTTCGAACGGTGATTTCTGATGATAGCTCTCGTCCATGCCGACAGCTTCAAGCGCCCTTTTCACCCTTTCGGGTATCTCTTCGCTGCTTACGCCCTGGTTCTTGGGGCCAAACGCCACGTCCGTGTATACGTCTGTCTCAAAGAGCTGATGCTCCGGATACTGAAATGTCAGACCGACCCTGCACCTTAAGTCCCTCAGCAGTTTTTTCTCATTCTTCTGTCCGAATATCTCCCTGCCGTCATACAGGATCTTTCCTCCGGACGGCTTGATAAGGCCATTCATCATCTGTATGAATGTGCTCTTTCCCGATCCGGTATTACCGATGACAGCTATGAACTGGTCGCCTCCCACGGTGACAGTGATATTTTTCAGTGCTGTCACTTCCTCTGCGGTTCCGGGGTTATATATGTAATTTACGTTTTCAAATTCTATCTGCATGTAGTTTCAGGATCAGCTCCTTAAGTTCGTCCCTGTCTACTATCCCCGCCGGGATGTTTAATCCTGCTTTTTTAAGTTCATTTGCCAGATGGCTGATCTGCGGCAGCCTGAGGCCAAGTTCCTTAAGCTCATCCGGTTTTGAGAATATTTCCCTCGGAGTCCCGGCCATGACCACCCTTCCTTTATTCATCACAAATATGCGGTCAGCATGGAGGGCTTCATCCATGTAATGTGTTATGGATATTATGGTGATCCCGTTTTCCTTATTCAGCTTACGGACAGTCGCCATGACTTCCCTTCGGCCTCTCGGATCCAGCATGGCCGTGCTCTCATCGAGAACTATGCATTTCGGATGCATCGCAAGTATGCCTGCGACCGCGACACGCTGCTTCTGTCCGCCCGAGAGTCTGTTCGGCGAGCTTTTCGCGTAGTCACTCATGCCAACGCCGGCGAGCGACTTTTGGACTTCGCAGGTGATCTGTTCAGACGGAACTCCCATGTTCTCCGGGCCGAATGCCACATCCTCTTCGACTACCGATGCGACTATCTGGTTGTCCGGGTTCTGGAAGACCATTCCGACTGTACCGCGGATGTCCCAGACTTTTTCTTCGTCCTTTGTATCCATCCCGTCAACCCACAGTGTTCCCTCATCAGGAACAAGCAGGGCATTTAAGTGCCTTGCAAATGTGGACTTGCCCGAGCCGTTTCGGCCAAGGATGCAGATGAACTGGCCCTCTTCTATCTCAAGGTCAACATCTGAGATTGCCGGCACCGGTTCAGGCGCTTCCTTTTTGTCATCCTCGTCCGGTTCAGGCAGCGGATACGCATATGAGATTTTATCGGACTTTATCAGCATAAAACTTCCTTTGCCTTGCCAAGTGCGGCAGCGATCACCTGATCCATGTCGTAATACTTGTATTCACCGAGCCTGCCTCCGAATACGACCTTTTCCTCTTTGTCAGCAAGTTCCTTGTATTTGGCGTATAGCTGTCCGTTCTTTTCATCATTTACGGGATAGTAAGGCTCATCGCCCGGCTTCCACTCTGAAGAGAACTCTCTTGAGATAACGGTCTTAGGAAGGTCATTTCCGTTTTCATCCTTGCCGAATTCGAACCACTTGTGCTCGATGATCCTTGTCCAAGGAGTTTCCCTGTCAGTATAGTTGACTGCGGCATTTCCCTGGAAATTCGGGATGTCCAGGAGTTCTGTCTCAAACCTTACGGAACGGTATTCCAGAGTTCCGAGACTGAAGCCGAAATATGCATCGACCGGTCCTGTGTAGATCACATTCTCTGCGAGGCTGTCCAGCTCGGCCTTGTTCTGAAGGTAATCAACTCCGAGGCGCACCTCAATGCCTTCAAGCATGTTAGCCACCATCTTCGTATATCCGCCTACCGGGATGCCCTGGTAGAGCGCGTTGAAATAGTTGTTGTCAAATGTGAGCCTGACCGGAAGCCTCTTGATTATAAATGCAGGCAGTTCCGTGCACGGTCTTCCCCACTGCTTTTCAGTATAGCCTTTAACGAGTTTTTCATATATGTCTGTACCGATAAGGCTTATTGCCTGCTCTTCAAGGTTCTTCGGCTCTGTTATACCGGCCGCTGCCTTCTGTTCTTCGATCTTCGCGGCAGCTTCAGCCGGTGTCACTACTCCCCACATCTTGTTGAATGTATACATGTTAAACGGCAGTGAATAGAGCTCGCCGTGATAATTTGCCACCGGAGAATTCGTAAACCTGTTGAATGTCGCGTAATCCTGGACATACTTCCATACTTCCTCATTGTTAGTATGGAAAATATGAGCTCCGTATTTATGGACATGTATGCCTTCCACATCTTCAGTGTAGACATTTCCCGCGATCGTGTCCCTTTTATCTATGACAAGAACGGTCTTTCCCGCCTTTACCGCCTCTCTGGCAAAAACCGCGCCGTAGAGTCCTGCGCCGACAATGAGATAATCGTACATATCATTTCCTCCCATGATATCTCTTAAGCGAGCTTAGAGCTTCGCACAAAAACACAAATTATCATACCATATATGACTGCTGCATTCCAGCTTCTATATCATCCTTCATGGATATCTCCATTTCCTTAAGTTTCCTGTTTGTTTTAAGAGTCACAGCAAGACCGATGATCGCTGTGACCACGTCCGCAAGCGGCATGAACCAAAGTATTCCGTCGAGGCCGACGATCACGCAGAGCAGATACGGAAGTCCGGCTCCGAAGACGATCTCCCTGAGCATCGAAAGGAAAGAACCCATCCGGGCATTTCCGATCGCCTGCTGAAAGATCGACACTCCCTTATTAAAGCACGATAGAACAGTTGCTCCCATGAAGATCCTTATTGATTTGACCGCATATGCCGCGTAGACCGGGCCTTCGCTCTGTGCCCCGAACATGTTGGCGAACTGAAGCGGGAATATAAGGAACAGCGCGCTTATCACCGCCCCGTATATCAGCTGAAGTGTAAGCATCAGCTTCATGAGGCCCCGGACGCGGTCGGGTCTGTGGGCCCCAAGGTTATATCCCGCTATGGAAAAGCATCCCGATACCAGTCCCACCGACACCGATATGGCAACCTGGAAGAATTTCATGGTGATGCCGACAACTGCGGTAGGCACATGGGCATACTCTTCCCTGGAGAATACCGGATCTTTCGCGCCGAATTTTTCTATTGCCCTGAACACTATTGCCATGGAGAGCACTATCGCAAACTGGATCAGCATGCTGGTGAGTCCCTGGATCGCTATCTTCTTCAAGAGCTTAAACCTTATCTTCATTGAATCCAGATCCAGGCGGAATGACTTCATCCTGAATGCGTAAACGGCAAATGCTGCCGCCACCGCGATCTGTCCTAAGATGGTAGCAAGCGCTGCCCCGAACATCCCGAGCCTGAGCCCGAATATGAACACCGGATCCAGGATGATGTTTATGACAGCACCCGCAGTAGTGACAATCATTGCAAATCTCGGGTTGCCGTCGGCTCTGACTATCGGGTTCATCGCCTGTCCGAACATGTAAAATGGGATCCCTAAGGCTATCCAGAACAGGTATTCCCCGGCTAATTCAAACGTTTTCTCATTGACACGGCCTCCAAAGAGCGTAAGGACCTGATCCGGGAAAATGAGATAGACCGCCATTAAGGTGATGCCAAGTATTATCAGTGCGGAAATGGATGTGCCGACAGCGCGGCGTGCCCTGACATCGTCCGCTGCTCCCTGAGCCATGCTAGCTATTGTGCAGCACCCGTCTCCGAGCAGCATGGCTATCCCGAGCGCGACAAGTGTGAGAGGGAATACGACCGAATTGGCAGCATTTCCGTAAGAGCCCAGATAATCGGCATTTGCTATGAATATCTGGTCGACTATGTTGTAAAGCGTTGCCACGAGAAGCGATATGATCGTCGGGATGCAGAACCTGGCCATGAGCTTCCCAAGCGGCTCCTTTTCAAGAAACAGATTTGACTTTGTATTTTCCATAAACTCTCCTAAAAACAAAAAAACAGGCGCAATCTATAAATAGACTACGCCTTTGGCTTATTTCTATCGTTATTTTGTTAACAGGTGTTAGGTTAACACAGATTTACAAAAAATGTAAGCGCAACTTTTATTTTTTCTTCTGCATCTGAATGTACAGTTCGTTAAGCCTCTCATAAGTTGAATCACTTATGGCATGCTCTATCAGGCAGGCTTCATCAGCTGCAGTCTCCTTGTCAACTCCTATGTGGAGCAGCAGATTTGTAAGGAGCTTATGCTTTGAATAGACCTTTTCCGCGATGGCCAGGCCTTCATCCGTCAGAAAGATATGTCCGTTTAGGTCCACGGTTATCATTCCCCGCTCACGGAGCTTCTTCATCGCTACGCTGACGCTGGGTTTTGTCACTCCCAGTTCCTGTGATACATCGATCGAACGGACGTGCTCATTTTTTTCGCCGAGCATCAGTATGCATTCAAGATAGTCTTCTATGGATTGTGTGTTTCTTGCTTCCATCATTCCTCACTTTCGGATCAGTGTTTCCGGGTTCTTTTTATATAATAACATACAGTCACCGAATCATCAACAAAGGTCATTTATCCCACCTGAACCGCTCCATGTCCACATGTCCGTCTGTAAATGTTACTCCTTCTTTTTCAAGCAGTTCTATCTGACGGTTTTCCCCTCCAAAGGCAAATGCACTTGAGGGTTCCCCCTTGCTGTTCACAACCCTGTGGCACGGGATGACTCCGGGTTCAGGATTGACATGAAGTGCATATCCCACAACACGGCTCCATTTCGGATTACCGGCGAGGCGTGCAACCTGTCCGTAGGTTGCGACCTTGCCTTCCGGTATGCTCTTTACTACCTCATATATCTTCTCATAGGAATTCTTTCCACCGACAAGTGTTCTGCTCCGGCCGATCCTGCTCTTCAGTTCCTCATCAGGCAGGCTCCCGTCAAGGATGATCGTGAACCAGCTGTTCTTGTTCATGTGCCAGCCCGGGTAATAGCCTTCGGTTCCAAGGATCTCTTCTTTTTCGGAGCTTTCCATCATAAGGTCAACGATCTCGGCCATCTCACCCGAGTCCGTTCCGTCCACCTTTCCCCTGGCGACTGTCATGATCACGCCGTACCACTTCTCATTGTCCTTACGGCGCCATACGGCAGCATCCGGATAACTCTTCCAAAGGAACTCGGGCTCGTCGCCGAAGCTTTTTCTGACATATTCGATCATCATGTCCGTCTGCCTGTATTTGAATACAGAAGGCATGTAACATGATGAAATTATCTTCTCCAGAACTTCTTTAACCTGCGTTCTCACATCTCCGAGGAACGCTCCCTGGGCATTTGTCTTATAAAGGACATATTCCTCTCCGGTCGCCGTTTCCACAGCGGCAGTATCCAGCGTCCCGTCCGCAGTAACAGTGACGGTAAGGGCAAACTCCCCGTCCATTATCATTGTATGGTATTTCCATGCATTTCCGTCTTTTTGGAAGCCGTACGGCTCCAGCGCATCCGGTTTCAGCTTATATCCTCTGGTCAGTTCTTCGTACATTTTTCATCACCTGCTGTAATTGACTCAAGCAGTTCCCTGTTTCTTTCAAGGAGGTTATAGATGCCGTCCTCGGAGAGCACTCCGCGTTTAAGGTCTGACGGCAGTTCTCCCTTTTCATCAAGCTCCAGGTCCTTTATCCAGTCCGGTCCGTCATAGTACTCCGCCAGTTTTTCTATCATGGGCTGCAGCGCGAGAAATCCTTCCATGCTGCTCTCCAGCCGGTCCATTGCTTCTGCTGCTTTTGTATATATCTCTTCCGCTTCTTTTATGCGCTTTACTGCTTTTTTCATTTCCGCCCCCATTAATATCCAAGTTTTCTGTCAACGACATGTACCGGCGGCTTTCCTTCCAGGAACAGTTTCAGATTATTGACCGCTGTATCGATGACTCTGTCATAATTAACGCCTGCCCTGTATCCTCCGGAAATATGCGGAGTTATGTAAACACGCGGAGTTGTCCACAGAGGGTGGCCTTCAGGAAGCGGCTCAGGGTCGCACACATCCAGGCAAGCGGCTTTCAGATGCCCGCCTTCCATCACTTTGATCAGATCCTCCGTCACAACAGAATTGCCCCGCCCGACATTGACCAGTATGGCGGTCTTTTTCATGAGACGAAGCCGCCTCTCGTCAAACATGCCTGTTACGTCTTTGGTTCCGGGAAGGCTAAGCGCAACCACATCCATGTCAGGAAGAAGTTCATCCATTTCCGCTGGTGTTACCATTTTTTCCACGAAGTCAGGCTTGTCATGGACAGTACGTCTAACGCCAAAGCATGCTGCACCAAGAGCATTTGCCCGCTGCAGGTACGATGTTCCGATCGCGCCCATGCCAACTGACATCACTTTTGAACCCTCAAAACGGTCAATGTCTTTAAGCAGCTCCCACCCCTGTCTCTGCTGTATCTGCAGGTATTCAGGCATGCGTTTCATTGCCATGAGCGTTGTTGTCAGCATGTGCTCAGCAATCGACCCGCCATATGCCCCGTAAGCATTTGCAAGCATGACATTTTCATGAAGCAACTCAAAGCCGTTCGCTCCTGCGCTGAACAGCTGCACAAATTGAAGCTTCGGCATCTGCTCTTTCATGTGCGGCCTAATGTCCCCAACAAATATCTGCACATCTGCCAGCTCTTTGGCCGGGATGTCATCTGCCTTTTCGCAGAAGATCACGCATGCATCCGGAAGGCTTAGGAACTTAACCCTGGTCTTCTCTGTATGTCTTCCTGTAACGATGATCTTAACAGGTTCTTTCATGTTCATTCTCCCTGGTATGTATACCTGTTTCGCTGGTAAATATGCTACGGAAAAATTATAATTTATTTCAATTGGATTTTACAGCGCAATGTGAAATACTATATGCGGATAAAGAACCGGAGGACACATGAATGGCTAAGATACTTATCGCATTTTTCTCAAGGGCAGATGAAAACTACTTCGGCGGTGCAATGAGATATGTCGAAGTCGGCAATACAGAGATCGTTGTAAACTGCATTAAGGAACTGATAGATGCGGATACATTTAAGATAGAGATGAAGGAGCCGTACTCTGCTGCCTACATGACCTGTATCGAGGAAGCAAAGAGGGATCTTAAGGCAAATGCCCGTCCGGAACTCACCCACTATCCTGAAAGCATCGACGAATATGATACGGTGATACTCGCGTATCCCAACTATTGGGGAACGATGCCGATGGCTGTCTGCACTTTCCTCGAAAGATACGACTTCAGTAAAAAGACCATCCTGCCCCTTTGCACAAATGAAGGGAGCGGGATGGGTAATTCAGAAAATAATATCAAAAAGCTTGCGCCACGCGCTGCCGTTAAAAGAGGACTTTCCATAACCGGAAGCAATGCGGCAAATGCCGGCGGCGCTGTTAAAAAATGGCTGTCAGCCAATAAGATCCTATAGATCGTTTTATTCTTTCGCTGTTGCTGTTACACCTGCAGTCTTTTAATGGCCTGCTCTATTTCTTCGCATTCTTCTCCGCTGATGATGCCCCACTCCTCTTTCAAGAGCTGTAGGACCTCCCTGTAAGCGGCGATAGCGCCGGCTTTATCTCCGCGGATCTCGCAGATATGGGCAATGCTTGCGGCACTGTCGATATACTTGGGAGAAGGCTGCATTTCCTGGCCTTTACGGTACCATTCAATGGCTTTGTCATACTCCTGCCGCTGCGTATATATGTCACCCAGCGTTAAAGCCCGGCTCCATTCCTGATCTTCCATTGTTTCCAGCTTGCACAGGTGCGCTTCTGCCTCGTTTATTTCTCCTGCCGCCAGGGCGATCTGATACCGGTACATTTCAGTACGGAATGTATTGTCAATGGCTGCCAGCTTTTCAAGCCACTCCCCGGCTTCCACAAGACGCCTGTCATCGATCAGATTGTCCAGCAGCCACATGTGTGCAGCGCGGTTTTCGGGATTTTTGCTGCAGTAATCGCTGAACCATTCTATGAGCGCATGGTGATTCCGGACATTCCAGTCAGGCATGTAGCTTCCCCACGCGTTAGCCAGTTCGCTGATGGCGTTACTGTCTCCGCCGGTTTTCAAAACGGCTTCTTTGCCGCACTCTGCTGCAAGAAGACGGTACTGCCCGGCCTGATGGTTGTAAAGCAATGCCAGCAATGTTTTAGCCTGTCCCTCATATTTCGGGTTTTCCGCGAAAGCATTTACCTGCTTTTCGATCTGTCGTTCTTCAGCCTCTCTGATCCTTCCGGAACTGTAAATATGATTCTCGATACGCTCCATCTGCTGTTCCGGCGTCATGGCAAACAGCTGATCTATAGTAACGCCAAAATATACGGCTATCTCGGGCAGCATCTGTATATCGGGCATGCTGGTGCCGCATTCCCATTTGCTGACAGTCTGCGGGCTTACATTCAGTGCGTCAGCAAGCGCTTCCTGTGTAAGTCCCCTGTCTGTCCGCAGGCGGCGGATCTCTTTTCCCATTTCCATGATGACGACCTCCTTTGCTTTGTCTTCATCATTTTAAGATGTGCAATGATCAAAAACCAGCGACTGTCATGCGGGTTGGCTAGCGCAGCAGTTGAGTCCCGCGGCTCAGGCAGACTACCGTCTCGATATGACTATCATTGTCCAAACTTAACAACATATCCTCATCGATCAGGGATTCCATCAGATGCCGGCGCTCGACCTCGTCCATGACCGCGTACATTTTATCAAAATAAAACAGGGTTTTGTAGATGTTGTCTCCTGTGATTTTCTCAGCTTCTATCGTCCTTTTCTTGGCAAGCATGTTAACTCATTTTTCCTGCCGATGTGCCTGTTCAAATCCTGACTTTTGCAGTGTTCCTGTTATTCGAGATCCCCATACTGCTCATCATCGACCGGCTCGCACCATTCTGTTTTAGCACCCTCTCCAGGAATCTCCTGAGCGATATGCTGGAACCAGCTGTCCTTTGCCGCCCCGTGCCAGTGCTTGACGTTTGCCGGAATATT
>SVDE01000108.1 GCA_015057955.1 Lachnospiraceae bacterium
GAGGACGGTTCCAGGATCGAGGTCCGGCGGGAACTGTTCCTATCCTGGCTGCAGAGAGGAAATAATGATGAACACAGAACTGGGGAAATACAGGAAATGGGGAAGACGCCGCAGGCATCAGGCAGCCAGCAGAAACCCAAAGAAAATGAACAGAACAGAGGGAAGCTGAAACAATTCGCGCGGGCACTGGGCAACTTTTCCAACGAGGAACAGAGCCTGATCTACTACCGCTATTACAAAGGGATGAACAGTAAGGACACAGGGCTGATGCTTGGAATCAGCCGGACCAGGGTGGAAAAGATTGAAAAACGTGTAAAGGATCGTCTGAAGAGATTACAGAGGAACCTGGGTGTCCTGTCCATCCATTGTCAGTTTGAACATCAGTATTACCGAAGGCACTAAAGAGCAAATCACACAGTCTTTGACGCTCCTGGCACAGACTGTCAGAAGCACATCTTTCAGACCATATCTATTTCCAGTTAATGAGGCTAAATGAAAACTGAACAGGGTTCCATGTACGGCAGCATAAAACCCTGTCCTTTCTTCAGCTGCGCCGAAGCGGAAAAACTGTGATGAATTATGAAAGAAATGTTTGAGCATTCCTTTCATACCGGGGCCCGGATCTGAAAGCCCGGACCCTCAGTCCTCTCAGGGAGATCGACTTTTCTGATCTCTCTGAGAGGATGCTGCCGGTATTGCTGACTTTTGGGTGACTCTTGTCATTTGGAGGAAGGCAATTCCGACGGAGAATGAAATCTGTAACAGAAAGTGAACAGGTGAATCGAAATGAGCAGAAAACATATAAAGAAGCATGATTCTTTTAACATCAGAAATAGCGAAGGAATCAAAAAAGAGGAAGCAGCTTTGGACTTCTCAAAGATGCGGATCCGGGCAGGTATGGCTGCTGTTTCAGCGTTATTGATCCTTTCGCCCGTCGTTATAAGTGCGGCAGGAAGTGTCGCAAATCCGGCGGCACAGGAAAATACCGGTATCTCTCATTCTGAGCAGACAGACAGCCCCTTGCCGATTTCGGCAGATGACAGCAGTACTGGAAATACCGCCGCGGATACAGGAAGCACACTTGCAGCTGATCCACAAAACACCGGTACGTCCCCTGCGCGCAGTGATAAGGACGGTACTGAAAGCAAGGAACCTGGCACGAGGCGGTCGGGTGCAAAAGACGACAAAAAAACGGATTCGGACAAGAGCAGCCGCAAAGAAGATGAAGAAGTACCGGAGACATGCGAAACCAGTAAAACTTCTGAAATGACAGCAAATGAATCAAGCTCGGATTCTCATACAGCCTCAGCCAAAGAAGATCAGGATGAAGACCAGGATGAGGATGCAGACAGCGATGATGCTGTGGACGATGGATCCGAGGATCTTGATGATAGTGACGGAGAAACCGGCAGCACAAGCGACACTGCTCAGGAATCCACAGAAGATCCTGCAGAACAGGAAACCGAAGACGACGATGAAAACGAAGATGAAAACGAAGATGAAGACGAAGATGAAGATGAAGACGAAAAAGATGCCGTTTTCAGCAATTATGGAAGCAATGACTTTTCCGGTGCGATCACTCCCGAGACCATCAGGATCCCGGCAGATGAATGGGAAGCATGCGGCGAGTCGCTTACCAGCTTCCTGGAAAGGGAAAAGGACTTCTTTTCGGTAGGGACGCCCATCTTCTTTGACTTGAAGGGAGCGGAATATTCTGTCTCCATCCTGGATGACAACTTTGAAACAGAGAAAACAGAGGATGGAACCGCAGTGGTTATAGAGGCGGCCGCTCTAAAGGATGGGCCAGGTGTATATGAAAATGTCGTGGAGTACATCTTCCGGAATGCCGGCAGCACTGCAGACGGGGAAAAGGTGGACCTGGTCCTGACCCTTGATGAGGCCAGAATTGAACTCCCTGAGCATTCCGGGAATGAAGATTCCGAGGAAGAGGCTTCCGGAAAGATCGCTGTCTCCTCTGTTTCCGATGGTTGCATTTTCAGGGCAGAGGCACAGAGCATTCCTGCCAATGAGAAAGAAAATGACGAAGACAGGGAAAACGAGACTCCAGCTGTGGATGTGAAGGCATCAGAAAAATGGTCCGCACGTATCATCTGGCACGAGGGAGACGATGTGGATGAGCCACGGACACTTCTCCTTATTCCTGATCTGGATGAAGTCTTCGGAGATCCTGCCAGTGAGACATGCGACAGGGAGCGGGTGGCCATGCTGTCCGGGTTCTCAGGCAAAGCATTCTGCAGCCAAGATGCAGCTGTTTCAGTTTCAGCCTCCGGTTATCTGGAAGGAAATGGACAGCAGGATGCAGTAATTCTTCCGGTAAACAGCGCAGACATTCAGTTTGCCTGGGGCGGAACGAACTGCTCCACAGATCTTTTTGCCGGTTTCGACAGGATCGGGGATGAAGAACTGACTAAAAAGGAGACGACGGATAAGAATGATCCGGCAGATCCTGCCAATACCACAGGAACAAATGCAAATGCGGATCCGGAAACAGATTCAGATGCAGGCACAAAAGCGGGAACGAATGCAAAAGAAGCTGTTCCCGCAGATGCAGATGAATCGGCAGAAGAATCCACAACAGGTTCCACAGCATCCAAAGCATCGATACAGATCAGCTGCATACAGGAGCCGGAAAAGGCGGCCAGGCTGTCCGTTGGTGATACAGTAGAGCTCTCCATGAAGGTGAAAAACATTGGTTCAGATATTCTCTCAGATGTTGAGGTAAGTGAGGTCCTGGACAATGCTGCGGAACTGGCCGTGGCCTGGGACAAGTCATCCGATCCGAATACAGGGAACAACATCCTTTCTGAGGGGGAAACAGTCCCGGTTAAAGTGACCTATACCGTCACGCAGGATGACATCGATACAGGAAAGCTGGTCCGTCGGACGGAGGCAAGTGCTGAGACCGCCAGCAAGGAGGCAGTGGAGGATGAACAGACATCGGAGGTGATCCTCAGGGGGACTGCTTCTCTTGACTTTTCAAAGAAAGCTGCCGTTCAGCAGATCAGTGACGCAAAAGAGGGCGCATCCATCCAGTATTTCTTTACTGTTACAAATTCCGGCAGCGTAACGCTCCGGAATGTTGAAGTCATTGACCGGATGGAAGGACTTTCCAGGATCGAATATGACTGGGAGGAGAGTACAGACAGCAGGACCGGGGAAGGCTACCTTTCACCTGGTGAAAGGGTGACAGCTTATGCCACGTATGAGATCACCGCAGATGACATCCGTAATGGCAGGATCGTAAATAAAGCCTTTGCCAGAGGAGAGACCATGCAAGGCAAGATCATTGAGTCCAACCAGCCGGAAGCTCCGACATCCATCTCGCAGGAAGGAAAAGAGGAAAAACTTTCCAGCTCACCTGCTACGGGAGACGAGACAGATATCATTTTCTTTTTAATGCCTTTCATTGTTTCATTCACCGTATTAATCAGCGCATATATTCTCGAGAAAATACAAAAAAAGAAAATGACTTTCGACGATGAAGAGGATGATTGAAAAGGAATTTCAGGTGCAGACAGAGTGATCTATCCTGAAATAATTTTCATTTTTTCCAAGATCAGGAAACATTCCGGTTCGCCGGAGCCCAATAGGTGTAAGGAGCTAATAAGGCCCTGCCAAAGCTTTTCTTTACACCTTGAAAACTGAATAGCCTGCCCGGATGGATACCTGCCTGACTGCGCATGATTCGCGTGGCTTGCAGAGAAAACGCCGCGTATAAAACGGGACTGGAACGGGACCGGGATGAACAGGCATAAACGCTCATGAATAACAGCAGATACCATGCGGCAGAGCCAGGCGCTCTGCCGTATGAATGTGCTGTTATCAGACTGTCCGAATTTTGGAAAACAGCGGGGGAAAGAAATCTCCATGGCTGGAGACCATTTCAGGACATAGGAGCGGGAGAGCCGGTCAGGCTGCTTTGCGAAAATTTGAGAAGAGGGAGGTGACGGTATACATGGGTTCATTCCAGTATGATGGCTGCTGCATGAAAGAGATCATGATTCAATAGAACCGGAATTTAATGGAGGATAAGAAGTGAACAGAAAAAAGACGATTGCAAGGGTCGCTGCCGGTTTCCTCTCCGCAGTGACATTTCTCTCATCGGTACTTGCCCCGGTTCCCGCCATGGCGGCGGATGCCGATACAGGCTCAGGATACATGGAGGACTATCCTGAGCTTAAGGAAGTCAGGGATATGCTCGATGAGGATGAGATCGTTGAAGCAGATGATATTACCGTTGACGCAGACGAGGATTTTGAGATCGAGAAAGACTTCAAGGGAATTGATTATTCTTCAAAGAAGGTCAGGATCTCTCTTTACGATGACGACGGATTTTCATCTTCAAAAGAAGGGAGCTATAGGCCTGTCTACCATGCGGATCCCAAAAGCGGGAATCACGGATACCGTTTCAGCCGCAGGATCACAGTGGTAAGGAGAGAAGAAAAAAAGGAAGCCGCTTCTACTGCTGCTACTGCAAACGGAGCAGGATCAGCTTCCGGGAGCCATGGAGACAATTCTCCTGAAAAGGAGGAAGATGCTGATGACGCAGAATCAGGTAATGAATCGAAGGCAATCGATGACGTGGGCGAGAGTACCGGAACACTGCCTTCGAATGAAGCCACAGAATCTGTCGATTCTGAAATGAATGAGCCAGAAAAAGACCTGTTACGATCAAATGATGGAAACGGAAGTACGGCGGGTGAAGCAGCTGCGCTTCAGGAAGAAGGAACAGCCGGCGAAGACAGCACTGCTGTCGCTGTTGAGGAAAAAACAGACAGTCCTAATGAAGACGTAAAGATAAGTGCTGATGATGGCGCTGACTCTGAGAAAACATCCGAAGGAACTACAGCAGCCAGTGAAATTGCATCGGAAACAAAAGCAGCCAGCGATCCAACCACGGAACAGGCGGCAGTAAATGAGGCGTCCACCCAGATGGATATGGCGACAGCGCCGATAGAGGAAAAAACGCCCTCAGAAGGAAGCACTTCAGCCACCGCTGAAGATTCGGAGAATGCCACTGAGGATTCCACTGTGGCTTCTGCGGCTGAAATGCCTGCGGAGGAATCCAGCGAATCTGTGCAGGAAATCGCCATGACTCCTGAACAGTTTGAGACCGCATTTGAAAAGGTGACGGCCCCGGCCCTCGGCACGTCTGCTTCCGTAAATAAAGCCGCTTCCTCAAATAACGCATCCGGCGCGAAGATCGTCAGCAAGGATGACGAGATCAATTATGAAGAGCTGGGGATCGGAAAAGATGTCTCCGGCCACCTCGGGCATACGACACCGGTCACCGTTGTTGATGGGGACGGCAATACTTACGCGGGAATCTGCGCAGTGCCGGATGACAGGGGATGGAACAAAGGAAAAGAACTTCCTGATGTATCCCGTGTAACAGACTCTCTGATCATCAAGTACTATTACTATACTATGCTGGACAGCTACGGCGAGGACCTGGCCAGATCCAGGGGCTTTGGAAGCAATTCCAAAGAAGTCGCTATTGCCGCCTGCCATGAGGCGATCGGGGAACGCTATGCGCAGCTTGCCGGGATTGAGTACGACCGGCCCAATGTCGGAAGCAACCTGCGGGCACTGATCAATGCTTATAAGTCCGGTGCGGCGGCAAAGCCCCTTCCGGATGTGGATCATGTATTCATTTATGCCAGCGGACGTATCCAGGTTGACGGACACTGGCGGCAGGCTTACGTGTTCGGACGTGTTGAAGAGGAAGAATCGTCCAATATCGTCCTCCAGAAGGTCTCCAGTGACTCGGATATGAGATGGGCCTATAGCGCTTACTATTCACTGCATGAGACAGCTTCCGGCGGTACAGTCAATTTCCGCATGTATTCAGACAAGGCCTGCACCCAGAGGGTCAAAGTATATACAGACGCAGGGAGGACAAATGAACTGGATCCCATCCCGATCGGAAGAAACGGTGTGGCCGGCCTTTACAACAGGACGGTCTTTTACTGTGAACCGGGGACTGTCTACCTCAAGGAACTGAATACACCCAAGGGTTATCAGACACATGATGAACCTTTCGGCCCTTACACTCTTGATGAGGGCAAGGGGAAAACAATCAAAGTTAAGAATACACCTAAATACGCACAGGTCGGTATCATTAAAAAGGGTTCCACAGACGGCAAGGGATTGTCTGGTGCCCAGTTCTCACTCTATTCCGACCTTGAAGATGCCAGGAATGAAGACGACCCGATCGGGAGGTTTACGACCGGGGCGGACGGAAAATCGAATACCCTGGAGGTCCTGGCTGGCAGGCAGTACTACATCCGGGAGACAAAGGCGCCGGCAGGTTACAAGCTGGACCCTGCTGTCCGCAAGCTGGAAGTCGCTGACAGCCTGACTGCCACCAAGTGGACAAATGTAACTGACGAGCCGGATAACGGAAAGGTCACGCTTGTGAAAACCTCCGCAGACAAATCTATCACAGAAGGCAACAGCAATTACAGTCTTGCGGGGGCAGTCTACACAGTAACTGACAGTGCAGGAAAGAGCGTCGGGACCCTGACGACAAAAGCGGATGGCAGCTCGAACACCCTGACCCTGCCTATGGGTACCTATACTGTCAAGGAGACCAGTGCATCCAAAGGCTTTAAGCTGGATACTGCAAGCCATACGGTAAAGATCACGTCTGCACAGACGGAGACCGTAAAGAGCCTTGAGGGGCCGGAGACCGGAAAGGTCACACTTGTGAAATCCTCCGCAGACACTTCCATCACAGACGGCAACAGCAATTACAGCCTTGCGGGGGCAGTCTACACGGTGACTGACGGCGCAGGAAAGAGCGTCGGAACCCTGACGACAAAAGCGGATGGAAGTACCAATACCTTGACCCTGCCCCTGGGCAGCTATGCTGTCAAGGAGACCAGAGCATCCAAGGGGTTCAAACTGGATACTGCAGGTCATACGGTTAAGATCACAGCAGACAAGACAGAAACCGTAAAGAGTCTTGAAAAGCCGGAGACCGGCAAGGTGACTCTTATCAAATCCTCCGCAGACAAGGAAGCAACAGGCTCTCTCTACAGCCTTGCAGGTGCGGTTTACACAGTGACTGACAAAGCCGGCAAAAACGTCGGAAAACTTACCACGAAGGAGGATGGAACCTCCAACACTCTGACCCTGCCCCTGGGCACCTATACTGTTAAAGAAACCAGCGCATCCAAGGGGTTCAAGCTGGATACAAAGGATCAGACAGTGACCATCAAAGCTGATCAGACAGAAACCGTAAAAAGCCTCGAGGAACCTATTCCAGGCAAAATCACCCTGCTGAAGGTCTCTTCCATGGAGAAAGATGGCAAGGATCCTGACACACTGCCGATCGAAGGCGCGGTCTATGCCCTTTATAAGACCAAAGAAGACGCAGAAGCAGGAAAGGACGCCATCGGAAACTTTACCGTGAAAGCTGATGGGACATCCAACGTCATCGAAGTTCTTGGCGGCAAGACCTACTATGTGAAGGAGACAAAGGTGCCGGAGGGCTACCTGCCGGATACGACGATCTACAGCGCCAATGTCAACACGCTTACAGAGACAATCCAGGTCCACTCCACCGACAATCCCATTTTCGGAGGGGTAAAGATCAGAAAGCGGGATCTGGAGACAGGAAAAGACAAGCCTCTGGGCGGTGCGACCCTTGAGGGCGCGGTCTTTACCATTTACAACAAGAGCACTTACGCGGTTTATGTGGAGGAGAAGAAGATTCCTGCAGGTGAAGCTGCCATGACGATCACGACGGATCAGACAGGGCTCGCGCAGACAGGAAACCGCACGCTCTCTTACGGCGACTATCAGATCGTGGAGACAACTTCTCCAGAAGGCTACACGATCAAGGGCGCCAGCCCCGTATCTTTCACCATCCGGGAGGACGGTGTAACCATTGATCTGACAGAGGAAAATGACTCCATTAAAAACCAGGTCATGCGCGGCGATTTCTCGATCCGCAAGATTGATGGTGACAGTCAGAAGCGCATGGCAGGCGTGACCTTTGCCGTGACAGCCCTTGACCGTGACGGCAAGGAGATCGAGGAGCACAGGTTCACGACAGATAAAAACGGCATCTTCGAGAGCACGGCAGCCTTTGCGAAGAAGGAGAACGCGGACCGCATCTGGTTTGGTGTGGACGCAAAGGAAGA
>SVDE01000109.1:0-5593 GCA_015057955.1 Lachnospiraceae bacterium
CAATTATTCTTGCTCCTCTTTCATACTCGTAATTTAATTCAGCCATTTCCGTCTCCTTATTGATCCTATTATAGGTATTATTATCTTATATTTAATCGGTTTAAAATTCAACCTTTTTTATACAACATTTAGTATGATATGTAAAGAAAAATTACTATTTATTGACTATTCGCCCTCTTCATAGTCCCCTTCGTACTCTTCTTCGTATTCCTCTTCGTATTCCTCTGCATAGTCCCCTTCGTAGTCTTCCGTGTACTCTTCTTCGTATTCCTCTTCTTCCTGGGTTTCCGCCTCTGTTTCGTCTTCGCTGATATTCTCGGTTTCAGCCCCGTTCAGCCTGAAAGTGTAGCCCATGTTATTCCTGTCAAGCTCCTGCATGTCCAGAGTGCCTTCAAGTTCTATTACCTTATTATAGAACTTGCGGAGAGCTTCCAGTTTTTCGACCACATCCTCGTTTTTTCCCAAAAGTATCTTTATGTTTTTCAGATATACCGATGCGCTCTTATCCGCGGATATGAATATCTCGCCGGTATCGGGGATTCCCACAGCTGCAAGCTTATTTGCTATCAGCAGCCCATATTCAAAGCTTTCCGGATCTTCCACTTCCACAGGCTCTCCGATGATCATGGTCTTGATGTCTATGCCGCTAAGTTCCATCAGACCTTCAGGCTTGTTCTCGTTTGTGCCTGTGATGATCCCGTTCTTATCCACGAGAACACATGTGTCCATGTAGCTTATCCATGCGACCGCGTCACCACGGGCGGCAGATGTTTCCTGACCATCACCGGTTTCTGTCCCCGTTTCCGGGACTGTCTGTGTCTGCACGTTCAGTCCACTCTTCCCGAAAAGTTCTTTTACATCTATGACCCCTGTCAGCATGAGCACGCCAACGGCTATTATAACAACACATAATATTGAAATAATTGTGACGGTCTTCTTCACTGGTAATATATTACTCCTCTGCTCTTATCCTCCCTGAGGACAGGTTTTTTAGGTTTTTTCGCCGCTTTTTCCTCGGTGCCTCTGCCTCTTGCGACGCTTATCACAAGTCCGAGTTCAACAAGCAGCGCCATTATGGATGATCCTCCGTAACTTATAAAAGGAAGAGGAACGCCTGTATTGGGAAGCAGGCTCGAAACAACCCCTATGTTCAGGAATGTCTGAAATCCTATATGTGCCATTATACCTGCAATGACGAGTTTTCCGAAGATATCGTCTGTGTTCTTGTACATCAGCCATATCCTCCAGAGCAGCAGGCCAATGAGCGCGATCAGACACAGGCCTCCGAAAACTCCGAGCTCCTCGCAGATGATGGAGAAGATCATGTCATTTTCCGATTCGGGAATGAATCCGAGTTTCTGGGTGCTCTTGCCGAGTCCTTTACCGAAGAACCCTCCGGATGCTATCGCGTAAAGTGCCTGCAGCGGCTGGTAGCTTTCCTTGTCGGCATATGCCGCAGGTTTCAGCCATGCCTTTATCCTGACCATTCTGTAAGGCTGGATCAGGATCAGGATAACTCCGGCAGCCAGGACAAATGCGATCAGATAACCAATGTATTTCTTTTTCGGCGCAACCAGCGCTATCATTACGATGCCGATCACAAATATGACGATCGCTGTTCCAAGGTCTTTTGTAACAAGGGCGACGATGGCAGCTGCCAGGATGGAGGGAGCCACTGTATAGGCAAATCCCTTTAATGACCCCAGCTTGTTCCGGTTCCTGTAGATAAGCGCGGCCTCACACAGGATCACTCCGACTTTCAGGAACTCCGCAGGCTGCAGTGTGATGACATTCAGGTCGATCCACCTTCTGGCGCCGTTGACGTCTATGCCGAGCCTTGTGAGTACAAGGAAAGTGGCTGCAACGGTTGCCACGTAGATAATGTAAGATACCTTGGATTTCCAGAATCTGTACGGGATCACCGCAGCAAGTATCATGCCGACTACGCCCACAGCAGTCGATATCAGCTGTTTTCTTACGAACAGAGTTGCCGAGCTGTATTTTATCTGAGCTTCATAGGAGCTCGCGCTGTATATCATGACAAGCCCGAAAATGACCAGCATCAGTGCGGTGCCGACCATTACCCAGTCTATTCTGTTTTTCTTTACAGCTGTCTGTTCCATGTTTTATTCAGGGAGCGCGTTTGCAAGATCCTTGAACATCCTGCCTCTCTGCTCATAATTCTTGAACTGTCCCCAGCTGGCGCATGCCGGTGAAAGAAGGACCTCTTCACCCGGGCAGGCCAGTTCAGCGCATTTTGCCACTGCTTCCGCGAGGTCTTCCGCCATGTAGATATTTGTAAAACCGCACTTAAGAGCGGTATCCTTTATGATCTGTGCGGTCTGGCCGATGAGCACCATGGCTTTAACATGTCCGTCAAAGCCGTTTATCCACTCCGTGAAATCGGAATGTTTGTCATATCCGCCCGCGATCAGTACGCAGTGTTTCATTGCCGCGACGGCTTTAGCTGCAGCGTCAGGATTTGTGCCCTTGGAATCGTTGTAATACTTTACGCCCTTCTTCGTGCACACATACTCGATCCTGTGCTCCACTGCCTTGAATGTCCTGATAACGGATGCGATCGTTACGAGGTCAACACCCATGGCGATCGATATGCCTATCGCAGCCATGACATTTTCCACATTATGGTCACCTACAAGAGAGATCTCCGAACGGCTTATGACTTTATACACGATTTTTCCATCGCTGTACATGATGTCTTCCCCGTCCAGGTAAATGCCTGTATCCAGCTTCTCTTTTCTGGAGAAGTACAGTTTCTTAGGCTTTAAGCTTTCGCTTAGCTTTCTGAGTATCTCATCGTCATAGTTTATGACGCAAGTGTCATTCTCGTCCTGGTTCTTTGCGATCAGGAGTTTTGCCTGGCAGTAATTTTCAAAAGTAAAATGTCTGTCAAGATGATCCGGTGTCAGATTGAGGATCGCAGATACATCCGGTCTGAAAGCATCGATGGACTCGAGCTGAAAACTGGAGATCTCCGCGACTGTAACACTCTTCTCTGTTGTCTTGTCAGCTGCCTCGGCATAGGAATACCCGATGTTTCCGACAACATGCACATCGTCAAATGCGGCCTTCATGATCTCGCCGGTCAGAGTCGTGGTCGTTGTCTTTCCGTTTGTTCCGGTTATGGCTGCAAGCCTTCCCTTTGAAGCCTCATAAGCGATCTCTATCTCTCCGAGCACTTTCTTGCCGGCTGCCTGGGCAGCCTTGACATTTTCCTGATAAATGGATACTCCGGGGCTCAGCGCAAGTATGTCGAATCTGTCAAGATCAGCTTCGGTGAGTTCTCCCTTTATGGCTAAAGTGTCTTCCCTGAGTCCTACCTCTCTTTTGACCGCGTCCATGTCGATGTCCGGATTTTTGTCATAAAGTATGATATTTTCACCCATGGATGACAGGAGTCTTGCGACTCCCTTTCCGCTTATCCCCATTCCGTATACAAGGAATGTTTTGTTCACATTGAATATGCCCATGATATCCCCCGATCCTTCCAAATTATTACTGAAGTGCCAGTTTAAGTCCTATGAGCGATACCACGCAGAGCACCGCTGTTATGATCGTAAATACTGTTACAACTCTTGTTTCCGACCAACCGCACAGCTCAAAGTGATGATGGATCGGAGTCATTTTAAATATCCTCTTTCCGTGCGTCAGTTTAAAATAGCTGACCTGCATCATGACGGAAAGGATCTCTATCAGATAAATGAATGCCACGATTATAAGGAATACCGGCATCTTCAGCATGAGAGCAGTTGCGGCTACAAAGCCTCCGAGCGCCAGCGATCCGGTATCTCCCATGAATACTTTCGCAGGGTATGAATTGAAGCAAAGGAAAGCAAGCAGGGCGCCTGCCATCGCGAGCGACGATCCGACTACATCAGAGAGCAGCATGGTCCCGGCTATTGTGAAGAAAGCCGCTATAACTGTTGTAACGCTGCTTGCAAGTCCGTCAAGTCCGTCTGTAAAATTTGCTCCGTTAACGGTTCCGAGTATGGCGACTGCAGCTATTGGATAAAACCATCCGCCCAGATCTATCTCACCCAGGAACGGTATGATTGTCATTGTGCCGCATGGTGACATGAGCGCGATGCAGATCACAAGGCCTGCAGTGACTACGATCTGGCATCCCATTTTCTGCCATGCCTTAAGACCTTCAGACTGATGCTTAAAGAGCTTAAGAAGGTCGTCTACCAGTCCTATGACTCCGAAAAGGAACGTGAATACCATCACATAGAAAACATCGGGATACCATATGGACACCACGGCAGACCCCGTGAGCATCGCGATCACTATCATGATGCCGCCCATGGTCGGGGTTCCGGATTTCTTCAGATGCGCTTCAGGACCTTCTTCCCTGACATACTGTCCGAATTTCATCTTGTGAAGGATCGGAATGCCGATAGGACAAAGTATAAGTCCCACTATCAAGCTCACTCCCAGTGCGATAAACATCTGTATTTCCATCAGTATTCGTCCCCCTCTTCGTCTATATACTCATCTTCCTCGTATGAGTCGTTATCTTCCTGTTCTTCTTCCGCCTGTTCTTCTTCAGGCTGTTCTTCCCGCTGTTCTTCTTCCAACTGCTGTATCTCATCCAAAAGCGGATTGCTGATCTCAACCGGTCCTGCGTTGTCCGGGTCAGTATCGAGAGCTGCGGGAGTCACGTTCAGGTATGGCAGGATGTCAGTCATGATCATGTTAAAGAGGACTGACGAAACACCATGCTCATCTCCTGATTCCGGCTCGTCGATGACGACGTAGCAGACAACTTCCGGGTGTTCGTAAGGCGCGAAGCCTATGAACGAGATAAGGTAATCGCCCTCCACACGTCCGGCTTTTTCCGCGGTTCCTGTCTTACCCGAGATTATGTAGCCGTTGATCGCGGCATAGTCTCCTGTTCCTGCAGTAACTACGCGGCGCATGCACTCCTTGACCTTTTCACATGTATTCTCGGAAATGGTGCGTGTTACGAGCGTTCTTCCCGTTGACTTGATCAGGTCGCCTTCTGAGTTATACAGAGCCTTGCAGATATACGGCTTGTAATAATAACCCCCGTTGACGAGCGAACTGAATGCAGTAGTCATCTGTATCATCGTCAGGTTGAAGTTCTGTCCGAACGAGTTAGTTGCCAGGTCGACATCGATCATCGTCTCCGGTTTATACAGCAGGTATTTACAGCTGGTTTCATTCGGCAGATCTATGCCTGTGTATTTTCCGAATCCGAACTTTGCCTGATAACTGGTAAATGTCGCGTTTCCAAGTCTTGCTCCCATTTCCATCAGGGCAACGTTGCACGATTCTGCGAGCGCGTTCTTTGTATCGAGAGTGCCGTGACCGTCATTCTTGTGGCACTTGATCGTATCTTCAAGGAACTCCTTGTATCCTTCGCAGTAAAATGTATCGTCCATGGATACGACGTTTTCCTCAAAGCAGGCCGCCAGCGTATACGGCTTGAATGTTGAACCAGGTTCATATGTGTCCGTAACGCAGAAGTTCTTCCAGAGACCATTCAGGGCGTCTGAAACCTCCTCGTCCGTCATGGCTTCTATCTCCGGCATGGTGTACTTTACCGTCA
>SVDE01000109.1:5603-8146 GCA_015057955.1 Lachnospiraceae bacterium
ATCCCAGGGATCATTGCAGTCAAAGTTGTCGCTGTCGGCCATGGCGTAGATCTCACCGGTATCCGGGTTCTGGATCACAACGCCTACTATACCGCAGTTTTCAACTTCTTTGAACTCCTTTATCTTCTGCTCCACTATTGACTGGATATTGTAGTCAATGGTAAGCATGACCGTGTTGCCGTCCTGCGCTTCCTTGCGCTCAGTCACGACTTCATTTTCACTGTTGACATAAGTGTATTCGCGGCCGTCGGTTCCGGTGAGCTCGTCATTGTACGAAAGCTCCACTCCGAAAATGCCGTTTCCGGATGCTGTAAAACCTATTACCGAACTTGCGAGTTCTCCGTAGCTGTAATTGCGTTTATAGCTGTCCTCGAGCCAGATGCCCACGACATTCCGGTCCGCGTCTCTCTTGGCAATGAAATCCTCAACCTCGCCATACGAGAGATTCTTTTTCAGCACCACATAGCTGCTGTTTGGTCTGTCATTGATCTTCTTTATCAGCTCGTCGGTCGTAAAGCCAAAACTCTCAGCCACGAGTGTGACTGTCGGCATCAGATACCTGTCCTGGTCTGAGAGGATGACCTTCGGATCCAGGATCAGATTGTATGTGACATTGCTGGTCGCAAACACAACGAAATTGCGGTCGACTATGTCGCCGCGTTTTGCCGTTATCTTGGAAAGTTCCGTCTCTGTCTGCGCAAGTGCAGTCTCGCTGTATTTTGCCCCGTCAAATGCCAGTATGTAAAACAGTCTGACCGTGACAGCGATGAAGGCGGCTAAAAGGGCGACGATCACGACACCCATCCGTTTGTTCATTCTGCCTTCATTGTCTGTGTTTTTCTTCCTGTTTTTGTTATCCATAGATACCAGAATGGACAGTGAACACTTTTAAAGCATTTACTGTCCAAATCCATTCCCGATCTTAATTGTGTGGAATCTCAGCGAGCTGCTGAATGTACTCCGAATCGTCTGTCCTGTATGTTATGATCTGATCGACGTTTCCGCGTACCATTCCGTATTCCTCGGTGGCGGTCCTTATTATCGTATTCAGATCGACTGACCGGTTTATGTCGTATTCCTTGGAGTCATTCTGGCTGACGATCGTGTTGTATTCCTTCTCGAGGTCTCTTATCTCTGTCATGAGAGCGTTGCTCTTAACTGACCCGTTCAGCAGTAAGATGACCAGGAACAGCACTACCGAGGCGACCATCATCCCTACTGCCGCGCGGATGAAGCTGTTCTGCCGTCTGACAGCCGCCGCCCTCTTCTCGAGGGCTCTGGCTTTTCTGCGTTTTCTCTCGCGTTCATCCTCGTCGATGTACAGACGTCTTGGCATTTCTTCCAGCTGTCTTGCTGCATTGCCGTCAACGTAGATGTTCATCACCTTTCGGTTATCATATTCAGTTCTTCTCAAATACTCTGAGTTTCGCACTTGCCGCTCTCTTATTTCTTGTGCACTCTTCTTCGGAAGGTACAATTGGTTTCTTGGTTACTATCTTTCCTTTCGGAACTGCCCCGCATGTGCATACCGGAAAGTTGGGCGGGCATGTACACGGGTTTTCCGCTTTTCTGAATTCGTTCTTCACTATCCTGTCTTCAAGTGAATGGAAGGTTATTATTGCCAGTCTTCCTCCCGGATTCAGAAAATCTATCATCTCCGGGATAGCCGTTTTCAGAACATCCAGTTCCGAATTGACTTCGATCCTCAGTGCCTGGAACGTCTTTTTGGCTGACGCCGGCCTGCCCTTTCTGACCTTTGCTGGGATCGCCCTTTCGACTATCTCCGCCAGCTGGCCGGTGGTCTCTATCTCCCGGATCTCTCTTTCATTTACAATGTGCTTTGCTATGTTCGCTGCGAAATCCTCTTCTCCGTATTCCCGGAAGATCCTCGCAAGCTCTTCTTTCGAATATGTATTGACTATGTCTTTTGCCGTCAGGGATGACTCCCTGTCCATCCGCATGTCCAGCACTGCGTCTTCCCTGTAGGTGAAGCCCCGTTCCGGATTATCGATCTGGTAAGACGAGACCCCTATGTCCAGCAGTATGCCGTCCACACCGGTGATGCCCATGTCCTTCAGGACACTCACGGCATTTACATAATTGCTCTTTACTATACTGACGTTCGGGAAGATTGAAAGCCTTCTGCCTGCCGCTTCCAGCGCATCCTTATCCTGATCGATGCCTATCAGCCTGCCTGTGGTCAGTTTCTGAACTATCTTGAAGGAATGTCCGCCTCCTCCAAGGGTACCGTCAACATATATTCCGTCCGGTTTAATGTTCAGGCCCTCGAGTACTTCATCCAGAAGCACCGGTTCGTGTTCAAACTTCATTTAGATCTCGATCCCGATCTCACTCATCTTTTCAGCAAGTTCGTCAACATCATCGAATGTGGAGATCTCCTCCCATGCACTCTTGCTCCAGATCTCGGCCCTTGCGCCTGCGCCTATGACAACGGCGTCGCCCTCAAGATGCGCATAGTCCCTTAAAACCTGAGGCAACAGCATCCTGCCCATCTTGTCAGGCTCAGCTTCACACGCGCCTGC
>SVDE01000110.1:0-7350 GCA_015057955.1 Lachnospiraceae bacterium
CTTTTTTAAGCTGAAGGAAGTGCAGCTTTACAGATATTATGAGCCTGACCCGGGCATATTCATAGCTGAGAGCGCCAATGTCGCTCTCATGGCTCTGGCGGCAGGATATGAACCGCGGGCACTTCTGGCAGAGAACGAAAGATTTGACAGGGCCGCTCTGCCTGTCCTTGAGAAGATTGCTGAGATATTCGGAACGGAGTTTCAGGAACATCTGCCCGTCTATACGGCAGACAGTCAGGTCGTGGAAAATGTGACCGGCTATGCCATCGTTAAAGGCTTATGGACAGCTTTCAGGAGAAAACCGCTTGAAGGACTGGAAGAATTCTGCAGAGGCAGGAAGAAGCTGGCAGTGCTTGTGGACATAGAAAAGCCCACCAATGTAGGAGCGATAATAAGGTCCGCTGCGGCTCTTGGGGCAGATGGGGTGATACTGACAAAGAGCTCGATCGATCCACTCACACGCCGCGCGAGCAGAGTCAGCATGGGAACCGTCTTCCAGATACCCTGGACAGTGGCTGAAGGAGCTGAAGATATCGTCCGCATTCTTACAGACAATGGCTTTACGACCATTGCAATGGCACTTAACAATGACTCTGTCAGCCTGACAAAGGAAACCCGTTTCAGTGATGAAAAGGCCGCAGTGCTGATGGGCAACGAAGGCTATGGGCTCCCCGCATCAGTGATAGATGCATGTTCGGTAAGCGCGAAGATCCCCATGTACAACAGCGTTGACTCACTGAATGTCGCTGCAGCGAGCGCACTCGCGTTTTTCTGCATATTTTAAAAGAAAAGGATGATTGGTAATGGAAGAAAAAGTATTATCAATAGTAATTCCCTGCTATAACGAGGAAAATAACATAGAAGCCATAATGGAAAAAGTCCTCGCATCTCCTGTAAAGAACAAGGAGATCATAGTTGTTGACGACTGCTCAAAGGACGGAACCCGCGCGATCATAGAAGAGAAGATCAGGCCGCTGGTAAGCAAGGTGCTCTATCACGAGCAGAACGCCGGTAAAGGCGCTGCACTGCGCACAGGATTTGCTGCCGCGACAGGCGACGTCGTCATCATCCAGGACGCGGACCTTGAGTATGATCCTGACGACTATCCGAAGGTGGTCACTCCGATCTTCGAAGGAAAAGCAGAAGTGGTATACGGCTCCAGGTTCCTCGGTCAGAAGAGAAAAGGCTATGTCCTCAACAGGCTTGCGAACTGGGTACTTACCAAGTTCTCCAACATGCTCACCCATCAGCATCTGACAGACATGGAAACATGCTACAAGGCATTCCGCCGCGATATCATCCAGTCGATAGACATAGTAGAGAACAGGTTCGGATTTGAGCCCGAGATCACCGCGAAGATCTCGAAGAAAAAGATAAAGATCCGGGAAGTGCCAATCTCATACTACCCGAGGACAAACGCCGAAGGAAAGAAGATCGGCTTCAGCGACGGCCTCAGGGCACTTTATGTAATCTGGAGATACCGTAAATGAAACAGCTCCTTGCAAAAGAGAACATAAAGCAGTTCATATCGTATGTGTTCGTAGGCGGCATCGCCGCAATCGTTGAATGGGTATGTTTCTGGCTGTTCTCTAATGTTTTAAACATAAACTATATTTTTTCCACGGCCCTTGCGTTCATCTTTTCCACGGCTGTAAATCTGATCCTCGGCAGGCTGTGGACGTTCAAAAATAACAATTCCTACAGCAATAAGCGTGTGATCGAAGCTGTGCTGGTCTATTCGGTAAGCGCTCTCGGCCTTGTCTTTAACATGCTGCTGATGTACCTTTTCGTTACGGTCATCGGCCTTGACACGCCACTCCTTAAAGTCGTCAGCAAGGTCATTGCCACAGGCATAGTTTTCATCTGGAACTTCCTTGTCAGAAAACTGGTGATATACCGCAGGAAGAACGGAAATGATTGACCGAAAGGCTGTAGAGGAAGCATTTGCCGCATATGCGGCGCTCTATGATGCTGAAGATCCCAAGATAAAACTGAAGATATTCCACACCTACAGGGTGGCTTCACTTGCCGAAAGTATCGCGCAGAGTATCGGGATGGAGAACACAGACCTTATCTGGCTGTGCGGCATGCTCCATGACATCGGCCGTTTCGAGCAGGTGAAAAGATACGGGACATTTTCGGATGCCGCGTCAGTCGACCATGCAGCATTTGGCGCGGACCTCCTGTTCAAGGAAGGCCTGCTGGATAAATTCTGCACACTTGGGGCGGAGGAGAAGGGACTCCTTGAGCTGGCAATAAGGAGCCACAGCCTTTACCGCCTCCCTGAAGGACTCACTGAAGAGGAGAGGACTTACTGCAATATCTTACGGGATGCTGACAAGGTAGACATCTTCCGGGTAAATGTCGAGACTCCGACTGAAGACATTTACAACGTCACGACATATGAGCTGAAGCATTCGCCCATCTCGCCTGAAGTGAAGCAATGCTTTCTGGACCGGCATGCCGTGCTCCGGTCACTTAAAAAGACACCTGCCGATTTCCTCGTCGGGCACATCTGCCTGACATTTGAACTGGTATATCCTAAGAGCCGTGAAGCCGCAAAAGAGCAGGGCTTCGTGGACCGCCTGCTGGCATTTGAGTCGGATGAAGAAGACACCCGCAATTTCTTCAGTTACATGCGCTCCCATGTCTGGGATCAGCATTTTTAGTCATTATTTACAATAGCCATATACGTTTATTTGTATTTTCTGAAAACATTGCATAAAGCGGTGTTTTTATTTTTTTATGTGTGATAAATTAAATTATGTATAGGGATAAATGTTCATTTATCTGTTACAGGAGGAAAATATGGAGACAAAAAAGATTAAAAAGGTACTTGTGGCCAACCGCGGCGAGATCGCGAAGCGTGTCATCAGGGCATGCCAGGACCTCGGCGTCGGTACAGTCGCGATCTATTCCAAGGAAGATATCTACAGCGAACACAGGATCCGCGCAGATGAGTCTTACATGGTGGGCGAGTCATTAAGCCCTCTCGGCGCTTATCTTGCGATCGATGAGATCGTTGACCTTGCGAAGAGGAAAAATGTAGACGCCATCCACCCCGGATATGGCTTCTTAAGTGAGAATGCCGATTTTGCGAGAGCCTGCGAAAAAGCCGGCATCATTTTCATCGGACCCAATTCGGAAGTTCTCGGCAAGATGGGAGACAAGCTTTCCGCCAAGGAGATCGCCCTCGAGGCGAAGGTAGAGACTATCCCCGGCAGCAAGGAGCCTCTTAAGGACGCTGACGAAGCAGTTAAGCTTGCAAACAGCTACGGCTATCCGATCATCCTGAAGGCTGCGGCAGGCGGCGGCGGAAGAGGAATGAGATCCTGCTGGAACGACGATGAAGTGAGGTCAGCATTTGAACTGGTCCAGGGCGAAGCCAAGAAGGCATTCGGAAATGACAACATCTTCATCGAGAAGTTCCTCGTTGAGCCAAAGCACATAGAAGTTCAGATCCTTGCCGACAGCTTCGGCAATACTGTCCATCTGTTCGAGCGTGACTGCTCGCTCCAGAGAAGGTACCAGAAGGTCGTTGAGTATACACCCGCATGGTCACTGGATGCCAGGACCAGGGCAAATATCTGCGCTGACGCAGTCAAGATCGCCAAGACAGTAAAATACGAAAATGCCGGAACCGTTGAGTTCCTCGTTGACAAGCTCTCCGGCAATCACTACTTCATAGAGATGAACCCCCGTATCCAGGTCGAGCATACCGTTACAGAGATGGTGACCGGCGTTGACCTCGTCCGCGCGCAGATACTGATCGCCGACGGAGCACCTCTTTCAGACCCGCTCATCGGCATCAGCAGCCAGGACGACGTGCACATGCGCGGATACGCGATCCAGTGCCGTATCACAACCGAGGATCCGGCAAACGGATTCGCCCCGGATACAGGAAAGATCACCGCATACCGCTCATCGGGCGGCAACGGCGTAAGGCTTGACGGAAACGCATACGTCGGATGCGTCATCTCACCGTATTACGACAGCCTTCTGTGCAAAGTGACATGCCTTGACAATTCGTTTAAGGGCGTGGTAAGGAAGGCAATACGTGCACTCGGCGAGACAACTGTCAGGGGCGTTAAGACAAATGTATCCTTTATCGGAAACATCTTAAACAACCCGACATTCCAGGCAGGCCAGTGCTCAACAAGGTTCATAGATGACACGCCTGAGCTGTTTGACATGCACACATCACAGGACCGTGCCACCAAGATCCTCAAATACATCGGAAACATCGTCGTCAACGATCCCACGGCAGGCGCCAAGCTCTATGACACTCCGAGGTTTGTTCAGACAAGCGGCGAGGCACCGAAGCCCGGCCTCAAACAGCTCCTTGATGAGAAAGGACCTGAGGCAGTACGGGACTATGTTCTCTCACAGAAGAAACTCCTGGTCACTGACACGACGATGCGTGACGCTCACCAGAGCCTTCTTGCCACAAGGATGCGTACCCGTGACATGATGAAGAGCGCGCCTGCGACAGCCGAGATACTGGCTGACTGCTTCTCGCTTGAGATGTGGGGCGGCGCAACATTTGACACCGCGTACAGGTTCCTGTATGAGAGCCCCTGGGAGAGACTTGACTCACTGCGCGAGGCGATCCCGAACATCATGTTCCAGATGCTGCTTCGCGGATCCAACCTGCTCGGATACTCAAGCTATCCGGACAACCAGGTCCGCAAGTTCATTGAGGAGTCGGCAAAAGGCGGCATCGACGTCTTCCGTGTATTTGATTCACTCAACTGGATCCCGAACATGGAAGTCGCGATGGACGAAGTCCTCAAGCAGAACAAGATCCTCGAGGCCACCATGTGCTACACAGGAAATATCCTTGATCCGACCCGTGACAAATACACGCTCGAGTATTATGTCAACATGGCTAAGGAACTCGAGAAGAGGGGAGCGCATACGCTCTGCATCAAGGACATGTCAGGACTTCTCCGTCCCGCAGCCGCATACAAGCTCGTTAAGACACTCAAGGATGAGATCGGAATTCCGGTACATCTGCATACGCATGACACAGCGGGAACACAGGTTGCGGCATGCCTTGAGGCTGCCAAAGCAGGCGTTGACATCGTTGACCTTGCAGTCACTTCAATGTCCTCGCTCACGAGCCAGCCTTCAATGAACTCTGTCTGCTCAGCGCTTGAAGGTTCAGAGAGAGCGACCGGCTTCGACATGAGAAAACTCGAAGCGCTCAGCGAGTACTGGGAGGACATCAGGCTCAGATACGACTCATTTGAGTCAGACCTCAAGACACCGCTCACAGACATTTACCGCTACGAGATCCCCGGCGGCCAGTACACGAACCTCCGTCCTCAGGTCAAGAGCCTCGGTCTCGGACACCGCTTCAATGAGGTCAGGGAAATGTTCGTGACAGTCAATCAGATGCTCGGCGACATCGTAAAGGTTACACCTTCATCCAAGATGGTCGGCGACCTCGCGATCTTCATGGTCCAGAACGACCTGACTCCCGAGAATATCGTGGAGAAGGGCGAGAGCCTTGCATTCCCTGACTCTGTAGTCAGCTACTTCAAGGGCTACATGGGACAGCCCGCATGGGGCTTCCCTGAGGATATCCAGAAAGTAGTCTTAAAGGGCGAAAAACCTATCGAGGGAAGACCCGGTGACCTGCTCGAGCCGATCGACTTTGACAAGGTCAAGGAGCACATAAGGGAGTTCAAGCACGTAGGCGAGCCCGATGACAGGGACGCTGTCAGCTGGGTAATGTTCCCGAAGGTTGTCGAGGACTTCTACAAGCACTGGGATGAGTACGGATACATCAGTAGGCTTGGAAGCCACGTATTCTTCCACGGACTTGCAGTCGGCGAGACCAACAAGGTCGACATCGAAGACGGCAAGACTCTGGTCGTCAAGTACCTTGGCCTCGGCGATGCCCACGAAGACGGCACACGCACAGTCCTGTTCGAACTCAACGGCTCCGCCCGCGAGGTTGATGTCAGGGATAAGAAGGCTGAGTCCTCCGCGTCCAAGGTCACCATGGCCGATCCTACCGATAAGAGCCAGGTCGGAGCATCCATCCCCGGCGCTGTCAGCAAGATCAACGTCAAGGTCGGCGACAAGGTCGAAGAGAACCAGGCTCTCATTATTGTTGAGGCAATGAAGATGGAGACCTCAGTCACCGCACGTATGTCGGGAACGATTGAGGAGATCCTCGTAGAGCCGAACCAGACAGTAAAGGCAGGCCAGCTGCTCATCAAGATCAAAGCATAAACGCTGCTGAAAAATCTGATCACGAGGCTGTCGCATTAAAGTGCGGCAGCCTCGTTTTATATTGATACCCAAAAATGCAGCTTCACATCCGGAACCTCTAAACTTGCCATTATTCAGAAATTTCATCATAAACAACTGAAATTAGAGGCGGTTTTTCTATAAAAAGCATGAGATCAGAGGCAAATCCGCCTCTAATCTCAGTAAATGACGACAATATTTTTCAAAACAGCCTTGTTTAGAGGCACGCCGCCAGCGGGGTCTTTTTTTATGGTGCAGCCCATCCGATATAATAGTGTATGAGGTGAACACAATTTATTGTATTACGTAATACATAAAATCCCATATATTGTAGAGTTTTATTGACTAAAAAGGGGTTGTTTGCTAATATATATGGGTTAAAGAAGGCTTTGGAAAGGAGCATCCATGATACGCGCGATTGTAACGGCTGACAGGAACTGGGCTATAGGAAAGAACGGGAGCCCGATAACGGTCATCCCGGATAATGAAAGGTACATAAGGTCCACAACGACAGGCAACACTGTCATCATCGGAAGCAGGACGATCAGTACATACCTGATCGCGCAGATCCCTGCCAACAGGACGAACCTCGTTCTCTCCAGGAACAAGGATTTCAAGATCCCGGGAGCGAAGATAGCGGTCTGCAATTCTGTTGAGGATGCACTCAAAAAGGCACAGGAGAGTACCGGCGAATGCTACGTGCTCGGAGGCGAGAGCATTTACAGGCAGTTCCTTCCTTACTGCGAAGAAGTTGAGGTGACTGCGGTAGACTACAGCTATGACGCTGACGCGCATTTCCCCAATCTTGACAAACTCCCTGAGTGGGTGCTGGTCGAGGAGAGCGAAGAGATGACGCATTTCGACACGGTTTACCATATTAAAAAATACAGAAGAAGAACAGATTATCAGAACTAGGAGATGGATTATGTTAGACGGTAAAAAAGTATTATTCAGCGGCATGCAGGCCACAGGCCAGCTGACACTCGGCAACTACCTCGGAGCGCTCAAGAACTGGGTAGCCCTTACAGATGAATATGAGTGCTTCTACTGTGTGGTTGATGAGCACTCCATAACAGTACGCCAGGATCC
>SVDE01000110.1:7360-8135 GCA_015057955.1 Lachnospiraceae bacterium
TGATCTACATTGCAGCAGGGATCGACCCCGAAAAGGCGTGCCTTTATTTCCAGAGCCATGTTTCAGGACATGCGGAGCTTGCATGGATACTGAACTGCTTTACATACATGGGAGAGCTTCAGAGGATGACACAGTTCAAGGACAAGAGCGCAAAGCACGCCGACAACATCAACGCCGGCCTGTTCACCTATCCTGTCCTCATGGCTGCCGACATACTCCTGTACCAGGCTGACGTCGTTCCGGTAGGAATTGACCAGAAGCAGCACCTCGAGCTCACCAGGGATCTGGCAATAAGGTTCAATTCGATTTACGGTGATGTATTTACCGTGCCGGAAGCGTACTTCGGAAAGGCTGGAGCTAAGATCATGAGCCTTCAGGATCCGACTAAGAAGATGTCAAAATCAGATGAGAACCCAAATGCCAGCGTTTACCTCATGGACGACCGCGACACCATCATCCGCAAGTTCAAGAGAGCAGTGACCGACTCAGATAACTGCATAAAGTACTCGGAGGATAAGCCCGGAGTAAGCAACCTGATCGAGATCTATTCAGCATGCAGAGGCATCAGCATCGCAGACGCCGAAAAGGATTTTGAAGGCTGCAGGGGCTACGGCGATCTCAAGGCAGCGGTTGGCGAGACAGTCGCCGATACGCTCGCACCGCTCCATGCAAGATTTGCCGAGCTCTCCGCAGACAAGGAATACATCAATAAGATCATCAAGGAAAATGCGGAGAAAGCTGCATATTATTCAAACAAGACTCTGCGCAAAGTACA
>SVDE01000111.1 GCA_015057955.1 Lachnospiraceae bacterium
CAGACAGTCTTCTTTCCTTCGAGCGGAAGATCTGAGAACATCGCAGCAGCAATGCTCACTGCTCCGGCTCCCTCGGCGATCAGCTTCTGGCGTTCGAGCAGATGGAGGATCGCGGCAGCTATCTGGTCTTCGGTGACTGTTATAACATCATCAACATAATTCCTGACAATGTCAAGCGTCATTTCACCGGGTGTCTGCACTGCTATTCCGTCGGCAAATGTATCAACAGAATCGACGGTCACTGCCTTTCCCTGTTTAAGGCTCTCATACATGCTCGGGGCTTTTGCCGCTTCAACTCCATAAACCTTCACGTTCGGATTCAGGCTTTTGACCGCAAATGCCACACCTGCTATCAGACCGCCCCCTCCAATGGGGCACAGCACCGCGTCCACATCATTCAGCTGGTCGAGGATCTCCAGGCCGATCGTTCCCTGTCCGGTCATTACGAGCTCGTCTTCAAACGGATGTATGAACGTCGCTCCGGTCTCATCACGGATCTGCACCGCCTTTTTATAGGCATCATCATATGTTCCGGGGACAAGGCATACCTCCGCGCCGAGGTGCTTTGTATTCTCTATCTTGCTAAGAGGGGCTCCGCCCGGCATGCATATGGTGCTCTTTATGCCCATCGCGGTTGCCGCGAGCGCCACTCCCTGCGCATGGTTTCCTGCGCTGCATGCTATGATGCCGGCCGCCTTCTGTTCTTCCGAGAGCTGGCTTATCTTATAATATGCCCCTCTCAGCTTGAAGCTTCCTGTCAGCTGAAGATTCTCCGCCTTAAGATATATCTCCCGCCCAGGCCTGAACTTGTCGGCAAACTCAGGCGCGTAGATCAGGTCTGTCTTTCTGGCAACATCTTTAAGTACATACGCTGCATGATATATCCTGTCTAATGTCAGCATCTCATTTCCTCTTAAGATATTTTTTCAGGAACTCACCGGTATAGCTCAGCGGATGGGCAGCTATCTCCTCGGGTGTGCCCTCGGCAAATACCGTGCCGCCCCTGTCGCCTCCGTCAGGTCCCATGTCTATGATATAGTCAGCCACTTTGATGACTTCCAGATTGTGCTCGATCACCACAACGCTGTTTCCGCCCTCGGACAGTTTCCTTAAGATGTCAACGAGTTTATGGACATCCGCAAAGTGCAGGCCGGTCGTTGGCTCATCAAGTATGTACATCGTCTTTCCGGTCGGCTTGCGGCTGAGCTCTGTAGCAAGCTTGACTCTCTGGGCTTCTCCGCCCGACAGAGTGGTCGAACTCTGCCCCAGCTTGATGTATGAAAGTCCTACTTCGTTCAGTGTCTTGATCTTGTTGTAGATCCTGGGCACGTTCTTAAAGAACTCGAGCGCTTCCTCAACAGTCATGTCGAGCACGTCAAAAATGCTCTTGCCCTTGTACTTGACCTCAAGGGTCTCTCGGTTATATCTCTTTCCCTTGCATGTATCACATTTGACATATACATCCGGGAGGAAATGCATCTCTATCTTTATGATACCGTCGCCTGTACAGGATTCGCATCTGCCGCCCTTGACATTGAAGCTGAAGCGTCCCTTGCTGTAGCCTCTTGCCCTGGCATCCGGAGTCTGGGCAAACAGGTCTCTGATAAGGTCGAACACACCTGTATATGTCGCGGGGTTGGATCTCGGAGTCCTTCCGATAGGGCTCTGGTCGATTACGATCACCTTGTCGAGCTGTTCCGTGCCTATGATCCTGTCATGCTTTCCGGGGACAGTCCGCGCCCTGTTCAGTGTCTTTGAAAGCGACTTGCTGAGTATCTCATTTACCAGGGACGACTTGCCCGAACCGGATACACCCGTGACCGCGGTCATGACTCCCAACGGGAATCTGACATCTATGTTCTTCAGGTTGTTCTCTCTGGCGCCTTTTACCTCGATCCATCCTCTCGGAACTCTCCTTGTCTCAGGGACTTCGATCTTCTTTCTTCCGCTCAGATAGTCTCCGGTAATGGACTCAGGGCAGTTCATTATGTCTTCTGCTGTGCCTGCGGCAACAATCTCTCCGCCGTGGGCGCCTGCTCCGGGGCCGATGTCAACGACATAGTCAGCCTGGCGGATCGTATCCTCGTCATGTTCGACTATGATCAGCGTGTTGCCAAGGTCTCTCAGCTGCTTGAGTGTGGCAAGGAGCTTGTCATTGTCCCTCTGATGCAGACCGATGCTCGGCTCGTCCAGTATGTAGAGGACTCCTGTGAGTCCCGAACCGATCTGTGTTGCAAGCCTTATCCTCTGCGCCTCGCCGCCTGAAAGCGACGCCGCATACCTTGTGAGAGTCAGATACTCAAGTCCGACATCCAGCAGGAATCCGAGCCTTGCGTTTACTTCCTTCAGTATCGGAGCTGCTATCTCCTGCTCCATTTTCTTCAGTTTCAGTTTTGAGAAGAACTCCTTTGAATCCCTGATCGTCATGTCAGAGACTTCAAATATGTTCTTTCCTCCGACCGTAACTGCCAGGCTTTCCTTCTTTAGTCTTTTGCCCTGGCACTCCTCACATGGACTGAACCTCATGAACGACTCATACATCTGCTTCATGGTGTCTGACGGACATTCTCTATATCTCTGGTTCACATTTTTCAGCAGGCCTTCAAAGACTATGGGGTACACTCCCCTGCTGCCTGACCTTCCGACATAATGCACCTCGACCTTGTGTCCGCCGGCGCCGTACATCAGCATGTCTTTTATCTTCTTGGGATACTTCTCATAAGGTGTTTTAAGGTCAAATCCGTAATCATCGGCAAGTGCCTGCAGAAGACGGTTGGAAAAACTGCCGTCCTTGCCGGCGCTCTGCCATCCCGGCACAGCGATCGCGCCTTCCTCGATAGAAAGGCTCTTGTCGGGGATAAGGAGTTCCGGGTCAAATTCCATCTTATATCCAAGTCCTGCGCATGAAGGGCAGGCACCGAAGGGATTATTGAAGGAAAAGTTCCTCGGCTCTATCTCCGAAACACTTATGCCGCAGTCCGGGCAGCTGAAGCTGCTGGAGAAATGTATCTCATTGTTGTCATCCACATACAGAGACTTCTCTTCGGGATCGGGTTTTACAACCCCTTCCGGCCAGCTGACGATCTGTACAGTCATCAGTCCTTCTGCCATCTGGAGCACTGCCTCTATCGAATCAGTCAGTCTGGACTCAAGGCCTTCCTTTATGGCAAGGCGGTCTACAACAATGTCTATGTTATGTTTGAAGTTCTTGTCGAGGTTTATCTCCTCATCAAGTTCATACAGGATGCCGTCAACCCTTGCGCGGACATATCCCGCTTTTCTGGCGCTCTCGAGCAGTTTGACATGCTCGCCTTTCCTGCCTCTTACGACAGGTGCAAGTATCTGGAGCCTTGTTCCTTCGGGAAGGCTCATTACAGCTTCCACCATCTGGTCAACGCTCTGTCTGCTGATCTCGCGGCCGCAGTTATAACAATGCGGTATGCCTGTGCGGGCGTACAGCAGCCTTAAGTAGTCATGTATCTCCGTCACGGTGCCGACCGTTGACCTGGGGTTCCTGTTCGTGGATTTCTGATCAATTGAAATGGCAGGCGAAAGCCCTTCGATCATGTCGACCTTCGGCTTTTCCATCTGCCCGAGGAACTGCCTTGCGTAAGACGACAGAGACTCCATGTACCGCCTCTGGCCTTCTGCGTATATCGTGTCAAACGCAAGTGAGGATTTACCCGACCCCGAGAGGCCTGTAAATACCACCATTTCATTTCTTGGTATGTCAAGATCAACTGACTTCAGATTATTCTCTGAAGCCCCTTTGATCCTTATGATCTTCTGTTCTTCTGCTGCCATTGTTTATCCTTTAATGCTTGGGATATTAAAGGCATCTGTCCCATCCGGAACAGATGCCTTGCTCTTTTTCCGATATTTCCCGGGATCAGGAATTAATATATGCCTTTATCTCTTCCACGATCGCCTGGTCATCGTGTGTAACTTTATAAATTGCTTTTGAAAGCTCGACTATTCCGTCTACAAACCTGGGCATGCTGTAAAGCCCGTCTGAAAAGTATGCAAAACCTTCATTGCGGTTCTCCATCCAGACAAAATAAAGTGAATTAAGATGCTGGAAGTGGCATTTTACATCTTCAGACAGCTGGCTTACAAAATGATAGTCCACATGTGCTGTAGTAAGCGGCACCTGCATGGACTCAGGAATGTCAACATTTCTGTCGATCTCCTGCCTGACCCAGTGGATCTTATTGTCATAGGTATCCTTGATCAGTTTAGTGATCAAAGGCTGTGCCACATCGTGGTTTAATTCGGTTCTGATCATTGTCAATCCCCCTTTTCTCTGCATAATTTTGTATGCAGGTTAATTATAGCGGGATTTACAATATCAGTCAAATTCTCATTTGAGTCTGTTCTTCAGCTCAAACATCTGGTCACGCAGGTGCGCAGCTGTCTCGAAATCCAGGTCTGCAGCTGCCTTTTCCATCTGCTTGCGGATCTTGGTGATGAGTTTTTCAAGCTCACCCCGGGACATGGATTCGGGGTCTTTTTCAAGCTTGCTGACTGAGCGGGCAGCTTCCTTGGTAATGCTTATGAGATCTCTTACCGCTTTCTTTATCGTCTGCGGTGTTATGCCGTGCTCATCATTGTAAGCCTGCTGGATGGTCCGCCTTCGGTCTGTCTCTGTAATGGCCGCGTGCATGGAATCGGTGATCATGTCGGCATACATGATGACATGGCCTTCGGAATTCCTCGATGCCCTTCCTATCGTCTGGATCAGGCTTGTCTCACTCCTTAAGAAGCCTTCCTTATCTGCGTCAAGAATGGCGACAAGTGAGATCTCAGGGATATCGAGGCCTTCACGCAGAAGGTTTATTCCGACCAGAACATCAAATACATCCAGCCTCATGTCGCGGATTATCTCGGTTCTCTCAAGCGCAGCTATGTCCGAATGGAGATACCTTACTCTTATGCCGACTTCGTGAAGATAATCGGTAAGATCCTCGGCCATCTTCTTGGTGAGCGTTGTCACCAGGACTTTATTTCCCTTGTCCGTCTCTTTTGTGATCTCCGTCACCAGGTCGTCTATCTGACCTTCTATAGGCCTGACCTCAACCTTTGGATCCAAAAGTCCGGTGGGCCTTATGATCTGCTCGGTCCGCATGAGCTCATGCTCTTTCTCGTATTTGCCGGGAGTTGCGGAAACGAACAGCATCTGGTCTATCTTCTGCTCAAACTCGGTAAAATTAAGCGGCCTGTTGTCCAGGGCGGACGGCAGACGGAATCCGAAGTCTACAAGTGTCTGTTTCCTTGACCTGTCTCCGGCGTACATTGCACCGATCTGCGGTATAGTCATGTGCGACTCGTCAACTATGATAAGGAATTCATTCTTAAAGAAATCTATGAGCGTGGCGGGAGGTTCACCCGGCGCAAGTCCCGTCAGATGCCTTGAATAGTTCTCGACTCCCGAACATGTGCCGGTCTCTCTCAGCATCTCAAGGTCAAAGTTGGTCCTCTCCCATATGCGCTGCGCCTCAAGGAGCTTGTCCTCGCTGCGGAACCACTCGTATCTTTCCTCAAGTTCTTCAGCTATGCCCTTGAGTGCCTTCTCCATCCTGTCCTTAGGAACAACATAGTAAGACGCGGGAAGTATGGCCACATGCTCAAGCCTTGCCCTTGCTTCCCCTGTCAGTATGTCTATCTGCGTGATCCTGTCGATCTCGTCTCCGAAGAACTCGATCCTGACCGCGTTTTTCTCTGTCGTTACCGGAAGTATCTCAATGGTGTCGCCCCTTACTCTGAAGGTACCCCTCTGGAAATCCATGTCATTCCTGTCATACTGGATGCGTATCAGGTCGCGGATCACGTCGTCCCGCTCTTTCTTCATGCCGGGCCTTAACGACACACACATGCGGGCGTATTCCTCGGGATCACCTATGCCGTAAATGCAGGAAACGGACGCGACTATGATGACATCCTTTCGTTCAACAAGCGACGTGGTCGCGGAATGCCTGAGTCTGTCTATCTCGTCGTTTATTGAAGCGTCCTTCTCGATGTATGTATCTGTTGAAGGCACATAAGCTTCCGGCTGATAGTAATCGTAATATGAAATAAAATACTCTACGGCATTCTCCGGGAAGAACTCCTTGAACTCGCTGTAGAGCTGGGCTGCCAGCGTTTTGTTGTGGGCTATGACAAGAGTAGGCCTGTTCAGTTCCTGTATGACGTTCGCCATGGTGAATGTCTTTCCGGAACCGGTGACGCCCAGCAGTGTCTGGAACTGGTTGCCTTCCCTGAAGCCGTCCACCAGTTCCTTTATCGCCCTTGGCTGATCTCCCGTAGGTTTGTAATCCGATACCAGTTTAAAATGGTCTGCCACTTTCAAATACCCTCTATGTCCATGTCTTCCGCGCACATGTAGTCCAGGAATTCCCCGTCTTTAATGTGCTCAAGTTCGGCAATGGATCTGTTCTCTTCAACTGCTTTAAGTATGCCGTCCATCGACCCCAGCGACTCAAACGGGGCAAACAGCTTGGCTCTGTGTCCTTTTTCCATCGGCGTCCGGATCTTTGGAGGTCTTTCAGTTCTCTCTTCCACCGCGTATCTCCGTTTCCGCTTCGGACCCGCATCTGTGTCCGCCTATCTGTTCATTACGCTCAGTCGTTGTTGCCGCATTATCCAGGTTCATGCCTTTCAGGAGCGCGTTCTTACCGTATCTGCCCTGGATCTCGAGCGCCGCCGCCTGCAGCTTCCTGTCCCTGGTCATGGTCTGCGGATCCGTGAACAGGTCTGTCTGTTCCAGGTCTTCGTCTTCAAGGTTATTGAATCCTATGAATACTCTCCTGTAATAAAGGTTCTTTTCCGCTATCTCCTCATAAAGAGCCGCCATCTGACGCACGAGTATGCTGTTGGAACTGGTGCGCAGCGTCAGCGTCTTAGACTTTGATATCGGCTTTGCGATCTCTCCGAATGAAAAGCCGAGAGTAAGGGAAATGTTGTCTGTCACCTTATGATCCCTTACAAGTTCAAGGCACAGAAGCTCTGTCATCTCCTTAACTATGAGCCGGCATTCCGTCCAGCTGTAATCGCGCGGGAGGACCTGGCCTTTGGACAGTGATGATGACTTCGCCCTGTAATTCTTTATGTCGCTGATCTCGGTAGGCTCTATGCCCCAGGCATGGTCCATCAAAAGTTCAGCATTGATCCCGAACAGACGGAAAAGGAGCTTCTCGTCGCACATGGCTATGTCTTTCATCGTATAGACGCCTATGCCTGCCAGCCTTTTGACCGTCCCCCGGCCTATCATCCAGAAGTCCGTCAGGGGTTTGTGGTCCCACAGCTGCTTCCTGTAGCCTTCCTCATCGAGCTCGGCTATGAAATCCGGCGCATGCTTTGCCATGATGTCCAGCGCGATCTTGGCGAGATACATATTCGTTCCGATCCCGCATGTCGCGTACAGTCCGAGCGTGTCCTTTATGTCTTTCAATATCTTCTTCGCGAGTTCCTTTACTGTCATATTATACAGTTTCAGGTAATGCGTTGCATCCATAAATGCCTCATCGACCGAATATACATGGATGTCCTCTGACGAAAAATACTTGAGGTAGATCGCATATATCCTCGCGCTGTAATTGATGTACAGCTGCATGCGCGGCCTGGCGATGATAAAGTCCAGAGTTTTCGGGATCTGGAAAAGCCTACACCTGTTTTTTACGCCGATGCGCTTCATCGCCGGCGAGACTGCAAGGCAGATCGTTCCCTCGGTCCTTGAAGGATCCGCCACCACCAGTTTTGTGGTCATTGGATCAAGACCGCGTTCAGCACACTCCACGGACGCGTAGAATGACTTGAGATCTATTACCAAATACGCCTTTTTCTGATCCATGCGGCTTCCCTCCGAACATCTGTTCGTATTCTACCATATATCTCTTTCTAAATCAATCCACCGGGCATGCCGGCACATGACTTTTAAGTCCGACATGAGTGAAATATAAATCTTTATTAACTATTTTCCTGCTCAGTGTTATAATTATTTGTATCTTTATATGTTAATGAAAAAGGCTGCCACATCACATCTGTGGCAGCCTTTTTTCAATTGTTTTTCTTATAATTCGGGGATCGCATCCTCCGGAA
>SVDE01000017.1 GCA_015057955.1 Lachnospiraceae bacterium
CTTCGCCTCCGGCTCCAGGTGCTGCTGCACCGCCTTCAGCTGCTCCACCGGCTGCTGCTCCACCGGCTGCTGCTCCACCGGCTGCTGCTCCACCGGCTGCTGCTCCGCCTGCTGCAGCTCCGCCTTCACCTGCTCCTTCTTCTGCAGGTGTGACTGTGGGCAGTGTGCTCTGGTATACGAAAGTGAACACATTATCTGCCGCATTTGCAGAAAGGGTCCTAGTCAGGTTATAGGCATTGGGGAAATAGTTTTCAATGTACTTGAACGCTATGACCGGCTTGTCTCCCACATTTCCGTAGTGGGTGTCCGCAGGAATGAGCGGGGCTCCTGCCGTGTTGACGTAGTTTACTGTGTATGCAACCGAACTTCCGAGTATTCCGTATGCAACTACATAATCCGCATCTCCCTTGACTGTTATTGCAGATACCTGGGGATGTGCAGGATCATAGTTGTCTTTTCCGCTTTCACGGATACCGCTGACATAATACTTGCTTGCATTCTTCAGGGTAACTGAGCCAAAATCAAAAGCGACAACTTCTCCGGCCTTGAGATTGGTATATTCCAGGACATCTCCGCCTCCGAAGCTTCCCTGATTTCCGGCATAGATCCTTACAGTGTAGGTGTATTCCTCTTCCGGTGGAATGCTGCCCGACGCCATTACCGGAACCACGCAGAACATTACCGCGATAACAACACTTAAGAAAATCATCTGAAGGGCTTTAATTGTCTTTTTCATGACCTTCCCTCCTTGTCATTATTGTCCAGGTTTACTACAGCATCCGCTGCGGCTCTGCGTCTTCTGACTGCATAGAACACGATGAAGAAAATGATCACTGCAGCTGCAATGCCGGCGATAATAATGTACATGAGCATGTAGTTGTTGTCACCTGTCTTAGGTGTATTGGGCGGGGTCTCTTTCTGGGGGATCTCCACCGCGAAGTCCATGTTAAGGTCGGCCAGTGTATCCTGATAGTTATTTCCGAGAGTCTCGCCCTCAAACACTACTGTCAGCGTAACAAGTCCGCTTTCATTTGCCTTCAGGGTATCGAGGAGGAAATAGCTGTCAAGTCCGTTAGTGGCTTCCTTGAGTCCTTCACCTGCGGCGCTGACTGTATCACCGCCTACAGTGTCGGAATTGAAGAGCTCCGTTACCTGTCCCTTGGGATTTGTATAGGTAAGGATGTATGTGTATGCTCCGCCCTTTGTGGCACTGTCCTTGCTCCTGTCCTCAAGCGAATAGAGCACCTTATTCTCCATGTACCAGTCAGTCTCTGAAGCATACTTGTTGTTTACTGTTATCTTGAAGATGGCTGTATCACCCGGCTGCATGCCGCCAATGCTGTCAAGTGCAGTGAAGTTGGTCTCCATCTTTCCCTGAGCATTAAATGTTACGTACCATCCCGGGTCAGTCTCCGGCAGTACATTGGCAAATGCAGGCACTGCAAGGACGACCACCATCAATGCCGCCAGGATTATTGCGGCGAGTGACTTTCTGTTTTTAAATACTCTCTTTTTCATGATCTGTCCCACCTGTTTAGTTGAGTGTCAGCGTTCCTGCTGCTTCGTCAATAGTTACCGGTCTGCCCCATGCGCTTCTGGCAGCGTCCTGGGCGTTGTGATCCTGTACAGCGTCTGCTGTAGCCTCAAGACAGAACTGATATCCGTCATAATCATAAGTTGTGACGATCTTGTTGCCTGTGACTGTCTGTGTCAGGTACTGGGCAACTTCATTATTGATCGTTATGGTATCAGTCAGCAGGTCTGTAGACTCCCCGCTTCTGAGTATGCTGCTGTAATAGAATACCATTCTCTCGTCTGTGTCCGCATTTGTGTCATGCAGCCAGCCGGTTCCCTCAACAAGATGTATCTCGATGAGTTCAGGCTTAAGGGCTGTCTGTTTCACTTCAACCGGTACTTCCTCGCCGGCCGGGGTGAGCCAGTAGCGTCTGATGGTGATCCTTACATACTCATCTATCGTTCCTGAATTGGCGACCTGGATCTCCTCCGGATATGCCTGATTCATGACGATCTTCTCAGGTAAGTGTGAAAGGAGTGTGCTGTCACCTGTTGTGCTCCAGCTTCCGTCCTGGGAAGATGTGTTATAGTTACGGGATGAAACAACGTTTCCGTTCTCGATAAGTGAGATACCGATGTCATCCTGTGCCATGCGGGCGGTGTACACATCAGATCTTTCCGTGAGTTCTGCACGTGCGCTTCCTATCCCTGCTATCACAGCCACGGCAGCAGCAACAACGAGCACGGCTACCGCTATCAGTATGATGCGTTTAATGTTGATCTGCTTCATCAGTCATCGCCTCCTTCCGCTGCTGTTGTTGTTACTTCTTCTGCCCCACTTGTCTGTGAATAAGGCTTGAGCGGCCTGTTCCAATCAGCCGGCAGATATTGTATGTTGCCATCCGCATCAGTTCCATTCTGTATTGCCGGTGTTGTCTCGTAAATGACTACGACGTTGACTGTGCGTTCAGCATCATCCTCATTCACTTTTACAGGCTTGCCGTCAGCACCCAGTATGTCTACATCCAGCACTGTTGTCGACTCTCCCGGCTCCAGCACTGTGTCGTAATAGTAGAAACCTTCTCCGTCAGGTCCTGACCATCCGCTGCCTTTGGTGTATGTAAGGCTGTACTCTTCTCCCACAAATGCCTTTGCCCGTACATAAACTGCGTCATATGAATCCGCCTTATTTGTAAGGGTTACAGCCTTATGCCATTGTGTGTACTTTTCATTGATCTCCGACCAGTCTCCCAAATGGATGGGGTGCATGCCCCGTGCCTCTACATATGAGGTAAAGTACGCGTATGCCCTGCCGATACCCGCGCCGCAAGCCAATACCAAGCTAAGCGCGCCTGCAGCAAGTATAGCGATTAATCTTTTCTTCATTTTCTTATCTCCTATCTGCCAAAGGGCCGTAATATTTGCTTACGGTACGTGTTATTTTTCTTCTTGAGGTTCCGGTTCGGCGGACTCTCCACCACCCGGGGTGGAGGTCCTGCCGTCCGCATACGTTGCTCCCACGAGATTTCCGTCGGAATCGATCGTGTTGGTTACGGATCCGCCGTCCTTCCAGTTGCCGTTATGTGCATTGTCGAAGTTGGCGATCTCCTTCTCCTCTTCCTCTGTCAGAGGATCATCACGTATTACATTTACTGTTACTGTTTCATCAGAAGTCAGATCATAGTTTCCGCCTGTGTAGATCTCCTTGACTGTTACAACAGATCCTACCGGCAGATCCTCAATTTCAGCAACAAGCTGTTCTCCTGCTTCTGTAAATACCTTGGATACCACGTTGCTGTATACTTTAACCTTTCCGGTGTATCCAGGATAACTCCATTCAACTTCAACACTGAATACGAATGTTGTCGGATCCTGTACTCTTTCTGTGTCATTCTGCAGATCTTCATCTACATCTTCATGGTTTTCAAGGTTCTTGTAAATCGCAATCTTTCCAAGATAGTAATGGTTGGTCACCGGTACGGTTGTGATAACTATCGGATCTTCAGGTGCCGGTGTAGGTATTACTACCTTAGTCTCAAATGATGTCCTTTCAACGCCATCTTCATCGGTCTCGGTCTTTTCGGTGATCTCAACCTTGTATACTTCCTCAGCTGCTGCGCTTCCGCCTTCAGGAGCCTTTGAAGGATCAGTGATCGTTACGAGACTTACGATGAGTTTGCCGTCAATATCAGTTACAGTTACTGCGATTTCCTTAACAGTTACATCGTATTCGAATCCCGGATAGAGATCATTTATGCTGGTCGGCATGATCTCTTCTACTGTGAAGTAGTAAGTTCCGGCTCTGTCAAATGTGACCGTTACAGGATCGCCTGTAGGATCGCCTGTCGCTGCATCCTTCTCAGGATAGAATCTTGAAGGATCGCTCTTCCAATCCGCAGGATCGGTCTTGTCCTTTGTTGCTTCAAGCGTTGTCCTTGCGTAAAGTGTAGTGCCTTCCTTCAGGCTGCAGCCGTCCTTGTCCACTGCAGGTGCCTCTGCTTTAGCAGGTGCCTCAGCCTCTGCAGGTACCTCTGCTTCTGCGGGTGCCTCTGCTTCTGCGGGTGCCTCTGCTTCGGCAGCTGCCTTGATCAGACGCTTCATTTCGAAGTCGAAGATCCTGTCAACCTTGGTCTGGCTGCTGTCCTCTGAAAGGAGCTTCTCGACCTGAGGTATCCATTCAACAGGCTCAGGCTTATAATCATTGATGAATACATATTCCTCAAGACCTATTAATTCTTTCACCTTATCGTCTGCAATTACTTCTTCGGCTTCAAGGTCTTCAGCTTTCTCAGCTTCCAAAGTTTCAGTAGCTTCTTCAGCTTCTGCAGCCGGTGCCTGAACAGACTTGATGTCATCGCCGTCATCAGCTGCCTGCTGAGGTGTCTTGCTCTCCTGAGGTGCTCCCTTAGCGTAAGTTACTGATGTAAGCTCAAGAGCACTCGGATTGCCTGTATCAGTGTCAGTTACTACTACCGTCATTGTCCATTCAACAGTAGTATAGGTGATTCCCTCTTCTGCATCAGTGCCGGTCGGGATCTTCTCAGTGATCTTGTAGACATAGGTTCCTGCTTTGCTGAACCTGATCTGCTTAAACGTTGCGTCAGCCGCTGTCTCACCCTTCTTGACAACTATTGTTACGGAATCCTTCTTAACGCTTGCTCCGTCTGTTACAACAATTGTCTTCTGGCCATTAGGTGTTTCAACAACATTTTCTGCCTTAGTAAGTTCAAGATCAAATGTGAAGATCTTCTCTGCTACTGTAGGTCCGAAATCAACGGTGACGTTCTTTACAACAGGAGGTGTGTAGTATACAGGCTTGACCTCATATCTGTTGGTGAAGCTTACGCTTACGGTTGTTATCGGATCAGGCTTGGTCGTGTCATTCTCTACAGTTACCACAGCCTCATCAGTTGTTGTTCCGCCGATGCTTGTTGTTACAGTCTTCTTGAGCCAGCCGTCCTGATCATCGACCTTGATGTCAACTGTTACGACATCGCCTGCATAGACGATACCTGCCAGCTTAGGATCATCGATCTTCTCTGTGATCGTGAACTGGTATTCACCGGCCTTCTTGAAGGTGATCTTGTCAAATGCTTTAAATGCGCTCTCGAAGCTGCCGTGTATGGTTGAGCCCTTAGGAACAGTGATCGTCTTAGTCCAGCTATCATTAAGAGCGATAACATCGTCTGCATCAAATGCGCCGTCTGCCACGACCTTGGTTGCCTGCAGTGTGAATGTGAATGTCTTATCACTTACTGTAGGCTCGCTGTCCTTCATGAGCTTCTTGACCTGTGCCTGCCACTCGGTAGGTGTAGGTACATATTTGTTGGTGAACTTGGCTGTTACTGCAGTGCCGTCCTGATCAACATCACCTGTTGCTGATACGCTGTCGACCTTCAGTGAATCATTGTCATTTACGATCACTACTGTCAGTTCAGCCTTGCTGCTGTCATAGGTGATGCCCGGAAGTGTTCCGGAATTCTCAGTGATCTCGAACTTGTAAGTTCCCTCCTTGACGAACTTAATATCGTCAAATGCCTTCACAGGACTATCATAGCTTCCTGCAGGAACTACAACTGTCTTCTCCCAGCTGTCGCCTGCAACAATGGCTGCTGCAGCATCTTCAGGCTGGAATGCACCATCCTTAACAACTTCAGTTGCTTTCAGAGTAAATGTAAACTCTTTGTCCTCAACTGTAGGCTCACCGGTCTTGTCCATGAGCTTCTTAGCGCTCGGATACCACTTGACCGGATCAGGTGTGTAGTGGTTGGTGAACTCTGCATAGTCATTTTCCGTGCTGTCATCACGTGTGTAGACAGGGTCTGCCGGATCAAGGATCAGGTTGCCGTCTGCATCGTCTTTCACAACTACTACCAGCGTCCATGTATGCTCATCATATGTGTAGTGAGCATTTCTGCCTGCAAGCTCAGTGATCCTGAAGGTGTAAGTTCCCTTCTTATGGAATGTGAGCTGACCGAAATGTGATGTTCCTTCATCTGTTACGGATGTCTTATCTCCGCCTGCAGGGATCGTCACACCATTTTCGGTGATAGGCTGACCCTTTGTATCAATCTGGCTGATGAGCTCAAGTGTAAAGTTAAATGTTTCCTTATTCTCAGGTCTGTCCTCACCGGTAATGATCTTTCTTACTTCCGGTATGTAGGTTACATCTTCCGGAGTGTAATTATTGGTGAACTGTGCCAGGCTGTAAGGAGTGCTTGTCTTAATGTTGGTGTAGACAACTGTTGCTTCAAGTCCGCCCGGATAAGTTCCCTGAGGACGATAGTCAACTACTGTGACTGTTGCTCTCCAAACTGTCTCATCATAGTAAACCTTTGGCAGTGTTCCGCGGGTCTCTGAGATCAGGAAGTCATATGTTCCTGCCTTTGTAAACTCAATGTCTCCGAACTTAGCCTTGGCATTTTCGCCTCCGGCTTCAACATCGGTTCCGCTGATCCTGATGGATGTAGCATCAGGAAGCTTATATCCGCCTATTACAGTTGCCTTCTCGAATTCAAGGTTGAATTCGAAATAAGTATTGGCAGCATCGTGAAGAGGTTCACCTGTAAGGATCTTCTCTACCCAAAGCGGAATAGCGGTAGGTGTCGGTTCGTACTCGTTGACAAATGCAGCAGGTGTTGTCTGGGCTGTGCTGCCCTGCGCATCACTCAGGTAAGTTTCTGCGACTTCGAGTTTACCTGTTGCTGTATTGTCAGTTACCACTACAGTGTAGGTCCATTTAGCACCGTCATATGTAACGTTGCTGTTTGTTCCGACAGTCTCAGCAATCTCATATACGTATGTTCCTGTCTTCTTGTAAGTGATCTCATCAAAGAGAACATTCAAAGCAGGTGAGGTTGCTGTCGTTCCTTCAGGAACTGTAACGGATTTTGTCCATGTCTTGCCGGCAGCTATTGCAGCTGCTGCATCAGCAGGCTGGAACGCGCCACCATCAACTACAGTCTTGGCAGTAAGTGTAAATTCGAATGTAAGATCCTGAACGGTTCTTTCACCCTTCATTGACTTGGTTGCCTTAGGCTGTGCTGTTACGGAAGCCGGCTGATATGTATTCTTGAATGTGTAGCCTCCTTCCGGTGCATCGTCCGTTACATCCAACTTGTCACTGTAAGTTCCGTCGTCGTTCTTGTGCAGTGCTATTGTTACATTTACGGTGTAGACATCTACGCTGAATGTTACTCCGTTGCTCGGGTTCTGAGCCGGAACCGTCTCCTTAATAGTATAGGTAAAGGTTGTAGGCTCAAAGTTTACAACATCCGCCTGAGTATAAGTGATCTTCTCAGGGTTGAACGAGAATGCCTTCGGCTGTCCGTCGCTGCCTGATGTTACGGTACCGGTCATCTTTACAGCGCCGCTTGCATCGGTAACGGTTACTTCGAATGTCTCACCATCGTTGAAGTCACGGCCTTCAAGTACCTTGAATACCTCTGGTGTCCATTCGCCTGTTGCATTCCAGGTGTTGACGAAGGTGGTGTCTGCAGGATAAGTTGCTGTTACTTTAAGCTTATCACTTGAAGCGTCATCTTCAACTTTCACGGTTACCGTGATCGACTGTGTGCTGTAGGTCATGCCTGCCGCACTGCCTGCATCCTCTGTAATGGTGTAGGTATGAGTTCCGATATCAGCAAGACCATATTCGATCTTAGTGAATGTGATAGAGCCGTCTGCATTTACCTTGCCGGTTGAAACAACTTTGCTTCCTTCCTTAACAGTAAAGGTAAACTCTTCTGCTACTATCGGACGTCCTGTCAGACGCTTTCTTGCTTCAGGTGTCCATTCACCGGTCTTCTCATACTTATTGGTGAACTTCTCGTAAGTCTTGCCATCCTTGGTATCAGGATCGCTGTAGGTAATGCTCGTTACAACAAGTTTCTGTTCTGCATCGCTCCATTCAACAACTACAGTTGCTGTCTTCTCGGCTGTATCGTAAGTCCAGCCTGAAGGAACAGAGCTCTGATCGACCTTTTCCTTGATTGTAAATACGTATGTTCCTGCTCCGAATACTTTTATCTTATCGAAGCTGCCCAGTCCGTATCCTGTACCTGTTGTCTTGTTTCCTTTGGCCTTGATCTGCATTGTCTGGATCGGATCTGCCTCAGTATTCTTTATAGAAGTATTGAGTGCAGCTGTCGTATCCGGAGTAACGGATGTCAGCCAGTAGCTGAAGTTGAATGTAAATTCTTCTTCAGAATATGTGTTAACTATCTTTTCAACATCAAGCTGGATCTCTACTCCACGAGGATCTTTTACAGTTACCTTGTCAGTAGGATCAACCTTGCTGGTTGAAGGAACCTTCAATGTGAAGACTCCGTTTCCGCGGTCAGTGATCTGTGTTCCTGCGGAAGCGTCTGCTGTTGCAACTGCATTAGCCACATCGTATCCGGGAGCTGCCTTGGTTTCCTTGATGTCATATTCTTTCCACCAGTTAAGACCGGTGATCTTGATCTTGCCGTCTGCACCGGTAACAAGTGTGTCAACTGTGCCTGCCGGATCAAGTGCGTAAACACCATCGGATACCTTAGTGAATTTCAGTGCGTTGCCTGATGCAGGTGTGTGATCACTTACTCCTGTAAGAGAAGTATCGTCAAACGGTCCGAATACCTGGAACTCGGCACCGGCAACTGCTGTTTCACTGTCATCCGCAGCGAGCTTTGTGAGTTCAAGCTCACGAACCATAACTACACCGATATCCTTACTCTGGTCAACCGTATTCGATGATCTGATAAAGAACGGCTTTGTTGTATAAGGTGTATCTTCTCCAAGGAAGTTGTTGTCCAGATAATCTGCATGGCTTGTCCAACCTGCCATATCCGGGTTATCGGAAATATAATATCCGCTTCCGAGTTCTGACAGCTTGAAGATCTGCGCCAGATTACCTGTTGTGTCGTTTATTGCAGCATACAGTGAATAATTGTAAGGATCTTTGCCTTTCAGTTTGCTTATATCAAGGTTCTCGCCGGAATAAATGTCGTCTTCCTGTGAAACATCATCCTTGATAGCAGCTGCACCAAGCCCATCAAAGCGGAAGTGCTTGATTGATTCACTGTTTGCAGAATCCCACTGTGTCATATCGCCAGTATCATTTGTAGATATGACACCGCTCGCGGAACGATTATCTCTGATGCTGAAGCTTGTAGCGTTCTGCAGTTCCTGAATGATCGCATAACTGCTGTAATCACGGCGGTTGCCCTGACCCTGTACTCCATCCTGATCCTCATCGATCCAAAGGTCGCCCTGGACCTCAACAGGCAGGTCATTCAGTGTAACTGTAACAGTATTGGACTGAAGTGATCCGCTGTAGCCTGCATAATGGAACCAGAAGTAGTTGTCATCAGGTTTGAAGGCGATCTTTGCAAATTCAGCATTGTCCTGAATATCCGGTACTGTTGTCTCATAAGAGAGTATCAGGCTTGCTCCGGGAGTAAGTTTTACACTGTCATTAAACTTAACAATAAATGCTGTTACTGTTGTAAGATCACTCACTGCACTTGCTTCAACAAAACCTTCCAGATTGTTATTGAATGCAGAAAGCAGTTTCGATTCAGCGCTGCTTGTTTCTCCGGTATAGAAGTACAGTGTATAATTATCCGGTGAAATTACAGCCCCATTAAGTTCAGCCCTCAGGATTCTGGTAAAGTTCAGGGTCCAGTAGCTCTCTCTGTAGTCATTATTATCTCCGACTCTCGGTATTACATCGCCGAGCAGCAGCCCGTCAAACGTTCTGTTTGAATAGCCGTTCGTAACACCAAGTCTCCAGTGAGCCCAGCCTTCCTTATCTGAAACGATCGCCTTGTTCGTACGGCTTACAACACCGATTTCAGTTTCATGATAACCCTGGGTGTCACGGTCGCCCTGTACTGCCTTAACTACGCTGATCTGACTTTCAATATTAATTGTCTGATAAGCGGTAGCCGGAAGCCAGCCGTTTTCTTCTGATGCATAATCTCCCAGACTACTGTCTACTTTGCCCTCCCTGGTCGCTGCTGAAGGTGAGTCCGGTGTAAGAGAAGCTGCCGCATCAGAGAGCTTTTTAGCTTCCTTATTGCTTTCGCTCTTAAACGCAAGTCCCTTAGGATTTGACGTTGTATGGTAGGACTTCTCGAGCGATGAAAGGTATGCATCATTGCTTAGATGCTTTGTGCCATTCACAGTGTCCGCGAACAACGCTGCGCTCTTGTCGATCACTACGTGGTAGCTGATGGTCACGGATGAGTTGGCCGGAAGTTTACCTGTGAGCTTCAGTATCAGTGCGTATCCGCTGCCTGAGATTGAAGCGCCGGTTTCATCCTGACCTTCAGTAAGTTTTCCTTCGATCAGCTCAGGATCTTCAAGTTTAGGAATTACACTAGCATCTATATTGGTAGTTCCGGTTATTTTTGCATCAGATACTTTGTTACCTTCGCCCTTAACCAGTGATATTGCCGTCGGAAGAATATCAACTACTACCGGATTCACAAAGTCTGCTTCTGAACTATCAGCGTTTGTGATCGTAATATAGTATGTTGCAGTGTTTCCAAGATAAACATGCGGTGTCGGTGTAACTGTCTTCTGGATAGCCACCTTCGGGATCTTGATGGTATTTACCAGAATATCATGCTCATCGTCATCAGTTTCTTTCTTTTCGACCGGGCCTGAGCCGTCTGCTCCCCATTTCCAATAGGTGAGTTCGGCATCCGCCTTGTTCACGAAATGGGTTATTTCTTTTACAGGGTCAGAAGTTGATCCGGGTCCCTGCTGCTTCATTGTTGCATATACGCGGGATTCTTCAACATTAAACTGCTCACCGAGTGAATATGTAGTATCACGAAGCTTTGATTCTCCGCTGGTCTTGCCCTCGAGTGCCTCACAGTAATAACTGATGTAGAAGCTTCTCGCATTTTCAGGTATCTCTGTAGTCGTACGGATTAAAACAGTGCTTGCATCCGTGCTTACATCATCAAATAATACATCTTTATCCGGAATGTCATTTCCGCTTGCATCCTGGAATACGATCCTTGCCTGGATAGTCGGGTTTTCGCCGATTCCGAATTCAGTACTTACTTTATGGCTTGCTTTTCCTACAACGATCTTATCGAAAGTGTATGAATATCCGCTTGTGCCATCAGCATCAAGAGTAAGTTTTGTTGTACCTGCATAAGCCTCAATACCGGTATCTCTCAGTATAAAGGATTTAAGCATCTGATTCTGGCTTGTAACCGTCGGATCGAGATGGTAAACAACAGCGCGGTCACTCTCAAGAAGTGAATCTACAGTACGTTTTCCACTGTTATTAGCATCAGCATATACATCATTTGGTGTATATCCGCCAGCTGTACCAATATACGATGATTTGCTGAGTTCTACTGTGGCATCACCATAGACATTCTCCAATGTCCATTTCGGAGGATTTGCCGGGTCAGGATTCTCAACAGGTGCGGTCTTATAGAACCATGTGACGTTCGGATCATCCTTGCGCATGGTATCGTAAAGCTTTGCGCCATCCTGTGAATATACATTGGTCTCCACTATCAGATATGACTTTTCATAATCCCAGCGGTTCTCAATGTCCTTGTAAGTATCAGAGCTGCCAGTATCCCATCTTCCCTGGGTTCCGTTTATCAATACGGTCGCATTGTATGTGCCTGTTGATCCTCCGTAAACAACGGTCGGGTTGGTTGCAAGGAATGCTTCCACTGATGCGCGGGTCGGCTGACCATCAGCATCATAGACCCAAGTTACTGCGTCTTCGTCAAATTCATAGATCACATAATCCATCTTTGCCTTGACGTTATCTTTAGGATAAGTTGCATCTTTCTGATACTGTCCGACGTCAACCTTTTCAATAATAGGTTTGATGTTGCGTACATTATAAGCATGAAGCTCTACAGAAGAGGTCATTTCTGCCGGAAGGACGTACAGCGTAAGTTCCTTTCCGCCGACAGTGATGGTTTCAGTCTTAAGAAGTGTCTGTTTTGTAACTTCTCCAAGATCGTTCTTCTCTACTATATAGATGCCATCAAGCCTGTTGTACATTGCAGTATCAAATGAAGTCTCTGCTACTGCATAGAACTCACCCGGAACAGTCAGTACTGTGAATGTTCCGCCTTCATTTGTATAACCTTCAAAGCTCGGATCATCAAGTACCCAGCTGCCATCTACCAGATGATAAACTGCGAACTTAGACTGTTTGAATGTATCAACCAGATTGCTGGTTGCAGTATGAGCATTCTGGTATTTGATAATTGTCAGATCATCACCTGTCTTATTGGTCATTGACAGGCCTTCTGTCTCAACATTGTTCTCACGTGAGAGTTCTACTTCAATGTATTTTGTCTTATCCAGCAGGTATTCGGAATCATCCTCCGGATGACCGACAACGGAAGTCGGTGCCTTGGTCTCATAAATGCGGTACGTGGTCGCATTTGCACTGACCAGAGGAATATTGGCCCTGTAATAACCTGTTCCAGCGCCGCCGCTTAAGATCTCAGCAACACTCGAATTCGGAACCTTGACCCAGTCTTCCGCTGCACCTTCAACTCCTGCGTTCTTATTGTAACGGACTTCGAACTCCGCGCCTGACAGGAGCTTCAGATTATCTTCAATATCTACCTTGCTGAATTCTACCTTGCCATACAGCCAGTCGTTCTTGGCTGTAATGGTAAATCCATTAATGCTCTCTACCGGGAACAGATACAGTCCGCTCTCGATATCTGTTACTTTTACGCCATCCTTCAGAACTTCGTTCAAAATGAATTTATTCTTGGCTGCGTTAACAGGAGCATTATTTACTACTTCTTCCAAATAATAAGTGGTACCGAGAGTGAACTGGGCATTCTTATTCGCATTGGAAGGATCTTTGAATGTAATGCCTTCACCCTGAGTGGTTGTATTTGTAATAGTTACTGTACCAACTTTTGTGGTCTTGGCCTTGCTATCATACAGATTCAGGGTAATGGACCATGGAGTTACATTTCCAAGCTCGCCGGCGAAAACTTCCTTCAGAGCCTTAAGTGTAACCTTCGGTCTGTTTTCTGCCAGGAACGAAAGCTCTGTGCCGTCTGTATTGGCAGGCGGGCATGTTGTTACAGTTCTGGTTGTTTCTGTACCGCCCTTATAATTCTTCACTTCCACCGAAGAAGGCGTTACTGTAACATTTACAGGGATTCCTCCTGTTACAACTGCAGAGTAGATCACTGCATTGCCATCTTTATCCGTGAGGATATCATATCCGTCAGGCGCCGCGATCTCATAGAATGCGTAAACACCCGGATACATGCCTGTCAGCGAGATTTCACCATTTTCATCCGTTGTAAAATCTGTCTGATAACGGGTCCATTTGCTGTCTGCTGCCTGGAATGCGTCTCTGACTGCATTTGCCGTTGTAAGTCCCGGAGCAAGTGTCGGAATAGTGACACTTAAGTCTCCGCTCAGTGCGTCAAACCTGCGGTACATGACAACAAACTTTGCACCCGGAAGTTTTTTTCCATTATTAAGCTCATCAACCTTTGTCAGCTTAAGATTTGTTGTCTTCGGGTTCTTGATAGTCAGGGATAACTGTCCCGGACCTGTCAGAAGACTGTTTGCAGGGTTAACTTTATCGATCGTTACGTCTGTGCCGCTCTTTCCGTCTGAAACACCGGTCTTGAACGAATAACCGATATCTTTTCCATCAGCAGATGTAAAGCCCGTCAGGTCATAAGTACTCTTGAGGTACATTTCAAGATATTCTGATGTATATCCTGCTTTGGACTCTTCCAGCCAATACTTACCGGATGCAATATTCCTGAAAGTAAGCTTTCCGTTCTCATTTGTATTGAGAATAGAATATCCGCTGCCCTGATGTAATTCGAAACGTACTCCTTCCAGCTTGTTGCCTTCAAAATCTTCTTTTGTGATTTCAAGGGCAAGTTTGGTCGGGTTATACATGGACAGGTGAACAGCTGCCTTGGTAACTACAAATACACGAGGTCTCGCACTGGTATAAGTCATCTCGTAGGTAGTATTGCTGCCAAGACCTTTCTCCCAGATCCGGTAAGTTCCTTCAGGCAATCCCTTCGGGAATCTGAAGAAGCCTTTATTTGTAGTGTTATCTGTTGTAAATGTCGCCTGGGTCTCTGTACCATAGTCACCATACTTTCCTTCATTGAAGTTCCAGTATTTCCAGGTACTGCCGTCCTTGCGCTGGATGACCATCTGAACACCGCCAAGATCCTGACGGCCGATCGTATTCGGATTAACGCCGTCCAGCTGTTCACCGGTTTTATTCAGACATTCAGAAGTCGGCTGGTAGCCATACTTGTTAAGGCTTACAGCTGTATTCGTGGTCGGAAGGTTGACGATGCGCAGAGGACTCGGGTTAACAGTATCGCCGATACCGTCACCATTATTTATCTTCTTTATATTATTTCCACTAGACGCATTTCTTACAAACCAGGAAGTAGCTGACTGGTCCGCTGCAAGAGTTTCAGTCGTATTTTCACCTATGGTAGTTACCAAATATGCATCATTAAATACCCATGATTCTCCCTGGTGGTTTGATGTAACATCCGCAAATACCAGATACATATCAAGGGATCCGACTGTAGGACTGAAGCCATCCGGGCATACTGTCTCAACAACGGTTACCGGAATACGATAATAAGGGAATACATTAGTTCCATCTGTGAACGTACCGGTTTCAACAGTTATATTTTCTACGATAGCCGGTGAATTATAATTCTCATAATCGATCAGATCATATGTACCATCGTCATTTATTCTCAGTCCGAAAGTGCCGCTCTGCGCTATTGCAAGCGGATTAGCACTATCTGATAATTTAGTATCCAGACCAACAGTCATCGTAGAAATCACTGTTCCGTTGGGCAGGCGAACCTCAAATGTCGCTCCGGGCAGAGGCTGGTAATTCTGATTCAGTGCACCGGTCGTTTCGTTGAAGCTATCCTGGAACTTTGAGAGACGAATGCTGGCAATCAGATATAACACTGTACCCGGACCTGACTCTTGATAGTTCAGGACATCCTCAAAGTTAACTGTATCCATAGTATAAGTCATTGAACGGGCGCCATATGCATCAGGATCATTTACAGTAACTGTGAAGACTTCTTCATCCTGTCCATCATGACTCTGCTCACGCCAGAATGAATACTTAAAATACGGATTTGGCTTCATGGAGTTTGGACCAACACTTTGTTCTACTATCATGTAGACATAACGATCCGTAATATTCTGATCCGCATTAGTAATAAATTCACCAATCTGGCGTACATCATTGACGTAAAGTGTACCTGTGGTATATACGCCAAGACTCTTCCATGTGGCAGGATCAAATTCCACGCTGGTCTGTCCTTCCGGCATGATATAGCGGTATACCTCAAATACAACGTTATCAACTTGAGTAAAGCCGTTTGCCTCTACTCTGGGATCATACGATCCGCTGCCGAACTGATCAGGTGTAAGTATCCTGTTAACCACAGGATCGAGCCATTTTGTGACATCAAACTGAACCCAGTGATTGGCATTGATCATATCGCCCAGATTATAATTTCTGTTCGTTTGTCCTTCCGTTTCACTGCTGCTCAAAGTGAGCACATTATATTTGCTGATATCACTATTCGGAATGCTGGTTGTAGCAGCACCTGCGGCAGGAAGCTCCTTAAATCCATTATTCCATGGACGCTTTGCAGGATCAGGCGTTGCAAGCTCGATCAGAGCATAGTCTTTACTTCTCTCAAGCCCTTCAAAATTAACATTACCATTTGCATCCGATGTCTGAGGATTTGTAAGCCCCGTTTGCTGTACGAGTTTCCAGTTATCCCCATCTTTCTCAAACAAACCGATAGTCGCGCCTGCCAGGTGCTCCTGGGTGTTGGTAAACGGGAACTCCCAGAGCTTGCGGAACACTTTGGTAGCACTGATATTGATCTTGGAAACGTTGTAAACTGCAAGAGGTTTGTGCTCTGACGTGTTATCAGTTGTTGTTACTTCTCCAACAGAGATCGTTGCGGTCTGATCAGCGCTGGATTTGTAATAATTCTTCGCCTGAGCAGTGGTCATTTCCTCCGTAATGGTATATACGATTGCCGTGCCATTTGTTGTAGTTACAGGCAGATCTGTAAAAAGTGCTTCACCATTTGCATTTGTAGTGACGTTTTTAGTTGTTCCGTCACTGCCTGTAATGACAATCTTATATCCGGCAGTCAGTACGCCATCCTGATATTTCAGAACCTTCAGACTTCCTGTGTTAGGGATGTTCTTAAATGTAAATGTAGAAACATTAACCTTCGTTCCATCCTTAGCCATATTCTGAACAGTTCCCTTAATAAAGGTCAGAGTTCTGGAAGGTGTTTCCGTTGTCTGTCCCTGAACATAGTTGGAATCCAGATTATGGTAATACTGATAATTGTCATTCGGATCCAGATATCCTGCAGGCGTTGTTGTCTCTGCAAAGTAATAATCACCAGGCGCTAGACTTTCATCACTGTTTGATTCCGGTTTCGTTGTTGTAATGGTAAACGGTGTCACACCGTCTGCCTTCATTACCGGCTTATATTTACCGTCTGTGGTCTTCGTAAATACCTGGAATACAGCGCCGGCAATTACAGTTGATGCATTTGAACTGCTAACCTTCTTGATATTGACCAGCGGATCCTGATAGTTGTAGATCGTCCTAGTGGTGTTCTTAGCTGTACTTCTGTTTGCATAGGACTGACCAGCGAAGTCCAGAGGTATTTTACCGTCGTTACTTACAGAATGGAATTTATATCCTGTCGGTATATCGGTCTCTTCAAATGTATATGGTGCTCCATCCTTTGAAAGATAGATCCTTACATAGTACTGATTATCGCTTGTTGACTGGTTTACAATCGAAATGTCTGAAAGCAAGGTCTTAACCTTGACGCTTCCGTCATAGATCCAGCCGTAAGCTACGTCTCCGTTCTTATCTTTTACAGTTACAGAAGATCCGCCAATTGAATTGTTGGTATAGTAGTCTCTCTTCCAGATCTGAACAGGATACAAGTTCTGTACGTTATACAGATCCTTTGTCACTGCAGGAAGTGTAGTCGCTGTATACATATTGGCGTATCCAGATGTTGTATATGTTCCGGAAATATTAATATATTTCTCTGATGTTCCGTCACCATCCGGATCAAGCGAGACGACATTTCCTGTCTGCGTCTCGTCCATAATGAACTGTCCATCATAAACTGCTCCGTTATAATAAACGGATCCTTCTTTTACTACATAAATATATCTGCCATTCGGACCATAAACAGGAAGATTCAGCCAGTCAGCATAATCATATACGTTGCCGGTGTTGTTACCGATAACATTATCCGGTGTAGCTCCGGTGATTTCTGTCCATCCGGCTATTTTGTTCTGATCATCTAAATAATATCTGAACAGCTGTACAGTAGTTGTAAAATCGTTCGATGTTGTCAGAGTACCGGTATTGCTTGCTACATAGAATCTCTTATCAACATGAGCACGAACGAACTTACGGTTATACATATCAACCGTTGCCGGATCAGACAGAGGACGTGCGTGACCGTCATCATCTGTCAGCTTAACAGCTTTGGAATATGAGAAATCGGTTGCTCCTGTTGCGGGATCATAGTATCCGGCAGGGATAGTTTCTTTATAACGATACCAGTAGGCATTTCCGGACGCGTCAAAAGCAGGCAGATCCTTTGTGATCTGTCCGTTAGCGTTTGTCTTTGCAGCATCTCCGACATCTTCCCATGCAGTTGATGCGCTGGCCGGATCGCCGGTTGTGCGCTGCAGCTGGAAGGTTGCAGGGTAATTTGCGTTCGCTTTGTTGGTTATGCTCGCTTCAGCAACACCGACATATTTGGTAAGTATAAGTCTGGAACTTGCGATTTTATTGACAGCGGTATAGGTAATGTTTTTTGTAGATTCGCTGATGGTGAACGCATAGTCATCCATGCCGACATAGCCATCAGGTACTTTGGACTCTACCAGTATGTAGTTTCCATAAGGCAGGCGGCTGAAAGTAAGCGTACCGTCAGAACCTATATAGTCTTCTGCTCTGACCTTATCACCCGTTGTGCCGTCAGCATTCTGTTTGTAAACCTCAAATCCTATGGCATCGCCCAGACCAACGCTGGTGATCAGATGTCCTGCGTCATCACGTTTGGTGATCTTAATAGAGCCGACAGTTTCCTCATTCAAGAATTCTGCGGTCCACTGTTCTTCTGCTGAGAGTGCCTCAGAAGGTTTCTCAACATATACCTTGCCAGCATCAGTTGTACCGACAAACTGTTTCATTGCATTCTTCTGATCGTCTGTCAGTTTTTCTTCAACTGTATAAGTTCCGGGAGCAAGATAATAGGTAGTGCCTATCTTTAATCCATCGTAGCTGGTCTGTCCGGTCATGCCCGGGATCGCGGTATAAACAGGATTAGCTTCTGTGCCTGTATTTTCGTAAACAGTAAATGCTGCTGCAGAACTTATGGTGAATGAAATATCGCCATACAGATTTTTGTTATATTCTGCTGTATTGCCGTTGTAATTCTTGAACATCTTAGTGATGTCAAGAGATGCGACACCCTTATACGGCAGCGGGCATTCCTGTGTGTCCTGTCCGGTCTTGGTGCGGGTATCATTTCTGCCGGCAAGTTTTTCTGTTATCTTGGCATTATTTGTTTCTGTCAGTTTATATCCTTCGGTTTCAGGGAAGTATGCGATCCAGCTGTCTTCCACGTCATACTTCACTGTTACACGGTATTTGGTATATTTGGGTGTTATCTGATTTGGCGTACCATTTGCATTCTTGTCGATCAGTTCAGCATAGTTCAGCATCAGATTCTTGTAAGTAACTCCGTTCCTGGTGTATGTTCCGCCAGGGACAGTAGTTGTACTGACGTTTGTATCACCATCCCAGATATAAAGAGTATTGCTGTTCTGAATAGTGTACGGATCAGTCAGTTCTGAATCAGTAATATATTTCTGGATCGTGACTTCATCAACATTACCAGTCACATATGAGCCATCTTTACTGAAAACTGTCTCGAAGAAGTCCTGAAGGGTCATGCTCTCAAGCCAGTCACGTCCGAAACGGCCATAGCGGTCTTCCGGAATGAATCCTGTACTTCCGTCTTCCAACAGACCAACTTCCACATCCCAGACAAAAACAGCCTTATCATCCACGATCGAAGCGGTAGTGGCTGTTCCCTCAAACCTGGCACTCTTCGCCACACCCCACTCATCAGGAGACTGTGTAGTGATCGGGTCAGCTGTTTTTGTGTCTTCATGGGTATATGTCTTAGGTGTTCCGTTCGGATCATACTGTCCATCAGGGCCAACCTTGATCGGATCGCCGTTTTCATCTATGATAACGAACGAAGAACTGAGTTTGATCATGTCTTCAGTAAAATTATATGTATTTACCGAATCCTCAGTGCCGTTATTTCCGATATATACGTTCAGGTCGAATTCGTTGCCGTAGTCACCGGTTGAAACATCTTTATCAGTGAACGTGATAGTATAGACATGAACTTTATCAAGGTCATGGTCATCCAGAGCAACATCTACAAGCGTTCCGTTATCTAATACCTGAGTCTTTACATGGCTGTAACCCGAGGGGGGATCTCCAAGCAGCAGTCCCTTCGGAAGAGTAATTGTAAATGTATTATTAATATATGATGAGAAATAAAGATGTCTGTCGTTATTACCATCCGGCCAGTTGTTCGGAACAGTAAGTTTGTAATGAACATGGAAATCCAGTGTATCTCCTGCACGAAGTACGCCGGTCGATGTCGGATAAAACTCATCGATTACGACCTTGGGGTTATAAGTTCCACCCTCACCGAAAAATGCTTCCGCCCTAGCAAGGATATCATTCAGATGAGCCGCCTGCTCATCAGCAGCATCCATCAGGAACATCCTGCCGCCAAGAAGCCTGTCGCTCTTAATGACGACTTCTTCTTCCTCAGCAGGAGTCTCTTCGGTTGTCTCTTCTTCTGCGGGAATCTCTTCTGGTGTCTCTTCTGGAGCAATTGTCTCTTCCTCTGCTTTCACCTCGGGGTCGGGGTCGGCGTCCTCGCCTTCCTCTTCCTGTCCGTCATCCTTCTGTTCCGGAGCCTTGGGCTGTGCTTCCTTAACCTTGTCATTGTCAATGTAAAGGATCACAACAAACTTTCCGATGCTGCTTGTCTTTGCAGCTGCGGTGTATGTGCCCTTTGCTGTGTCGAAGCTGACAGATGCCCTGTCTCCATTAAGAAGAGTCACGTTCTTGTAAGCGTCGAACTCAGCAACGCGGACCTGCCTGATCTGCTTATTGTAGACCAGGTCATACATCTCGTTGGCGCCGTCCTTCACTTCAATCTTGACGTTCATCTCAGGTGCGGTCTCTTTTCCATTCTTATCTTTAATGGATACAGCAAAAGGAAGCAGACCGGCTAAGAGTGCCTTGTATGCTTCGCTTTCCTTGTCGAGTCCGTATTCATCTGCGATCCTGTCAATGGCCGGTTCATAGAAGCTCTTTATTATGGAAAGTTCTTCCTCAGCCGACTTTGACTGGTTCATGCTGTTAAGGGTCTCTACCTTGAGGGTGCTGCTCTCGGGGATCTCAGCACCATCCTTGCGGCTGACAGTTATCTTGACTGATCCGCCGTCCCAGATGAGTTCCTTAACGGTCTTTTCCTTTGTTTCCGCAGGGGCTGTGGTGGTCTCTGTAGGAGCCGCCGTCGTGGTCTCCTCTGTAGGAGCCGCCGTTGTGGTCTCCTCTGTTACCGGAGCCTCTGTGGTCTCCTCAGGAGTCGGCTCTTCTGCCGGAGCCTCTGTGGTCACCTCGGGAGTGGGCTCTTCAGTAGGAGTTTCCACTGTTGTGGTCTCCTCTGTCGGAGCTTCCGTTTCCACCACGGTAGTGACCTCAGGTTCGGTAGGAGCCTGTGTCGCTTCCTGAGATACTTCGGTGACGATCGTGTCCTCGTCTTCGCCTGTCGCGAAAACAGGCGTCACATGACCCGATACGCTCCCCATGAGCATACCGAGAGTCATGACGATCGCGATCGTTCTGCGCAATATCTTGTTCTTCATCTTTCGCTCTCCTTTTTTGTAAGGTTTTTAGCAAGTAATTATTTTTAAATTTTTCTTGCAGATTTAGCCGGTTTTACAATGCTACACATTGATGATACCCCGCTGACCGTCATAGCAGCCGTCATAAGACGGGGCAATTTCAGGTCAGTCTACTGCTAATTCTACTAATGGTTCACCTTACTTTCCCATACCGTGTCCAACAAATGTCCAACAAATTTTAAGAAAAATCAGCCTTTTTTATCCACAAAATAATCCACAAAAAGTCCACAAAAAGCAGCACCCGAAGGTGCTGCTACAAATTAGTTTATATATGTTATGTATTTTAAGTCAGGAGAACAGATCTTCCAGTGTAAGAACGTCTGCAAAAATCCCCTTATATTCGTTGTCAACGACCCCGAAAACAGTGATGAGCGCAGGTTTTAAAACGGTCCCCGGTTCCGCCATTTTTTCAAGCATTTCCTGTCTTCGCAGGACAAGTCTGTATAATCCCTTGTCCACTGTTATGTCGTCATTTCTGAATCTTATCTCGCACATGTTGACGATCCCGTCATCCCTGAAAATAAGCATAAGCGAACGCTCTCCTGTATCGCTTTCATACCTCTTTGTCCAGATCTGCAGGGTCGTCTCTACTCCGCTGATCCCAAGGGCTTTTTTGATCTGTCCGATATGGTTGAAACACACATTTTCAAAAGCTTTTTCGCGCCAATTTCCGGCTTTTTCAGACGATGCAGCCCGCTGCCAGTGATTTGCCTTGACGTTCTTTGCCCCATTCACAAAAGCGAGGTAAAAAATGCAGAAAGGATCGATCAGTTTATAGTGTACCGCATTGCCGTTTTCACCGTAAGGAACATACTTCCCGACAAAGTCTCCGGCCACCAGCGCATTCAGGTATTCAGAGAGCTTTTTGCCGTCTTTCAGTTTGATCTTCTGGGCCAGCTCTCCCCTTGTAAATCCGGCATTTTCCGTTGCCAGGACAGCAAGTATGCGCTTGACCGGCTCGGCGTTTGCAAATACCGCCGAAAGCAGCCTGTCATACTCGCCCTTTAGCCTTGCTCCCTCTGTAAAAAACAGCTCATTTACATTCTGGGCAAATGAAAGCCCGGATTTGATGCAGTTAAGGTAGTACGGATTGCCTCCGAGCATCATGTAGAACTGGATTGTTTCAAACCTCGAAAGAGCTATTTCCCTGCTCTTTAAAAACTCCTCGCTTTCCGCCAAAGTAAAGGGTTTCAGCTTAATGTCCAGCGTTACCCTTCCGTACAGTCCGGAGGTATTGTTCAGGAGCTTTTCCTCGGTCCAGAGATCTGCCTCTGAGCATATCACGACCATAAGGTTTTCCCTGTGGCATCCCCAGGTGTTCCAAAAGCCTTCAAATGCCGTTAAAAAGCCTGATCTCGGGCTGTCCAGCCATGCCATTTCATCCAGAAATACCACCTGCCTGCTGCCGGTATCCTTGGATTCCAGGAGTTTTTCAAGCATGTGGAAAGCCTCCAGCCAGGACATGGGTTTTTTGCCTTTTTCCATGCCATGAAGCAGGAGCGAATAGTAAAAATGCTCCAGCTGAGCCTTCAAAAGCCCTGTATTTTCGCGTTCTGCCGGGGATAAACCGGTATGCCTGAACGTGATCCTGCTCCTGAAAACCTCATCTACAAGGTATGTTTTTCCGGTTCTTGTACGCCCATGAATGACGGCAAGTTCCGCCTGCGAGCTGAAATAGCATGCATTCAGCTGCTGAATTTCGTTAATTCTGCCGATCATAGCCCATTTTTTCCTTTCATCATTTTTAATATAAATTCTTTTTATTATGCGGTCAATATATTTTTTGTTGAGTATTCCGCATCTTAAATCAATAATATGTGGAATTATCCTGCGGTAATTTTATTTCTATCCACATTTGTTTCAAAAATTTTTATAAAAATCCAAATTTTAAGAAATTGCCAAAAAATTTTGCGACATTCATGTTGTTTCCAGTTTTTTGTAACTCCTATCTGCAAGTTCATGAACGCATGTTTGGAGCCCAATATCACTTTTTCCGGATTTTTCATCGTCTGTATGATGTTTTTGCGGAAATACGCAAAGGATTTCCTCTCTCCACGATGTGATCTTTGCATGCAGGACATCCGGTTCTGCCCTCTTCCGGGGTGTTCGCTGCGGGTCACTCCATGCAAATGAAAAAGATCCGGGACTTACATGGACGGATTTTGAGGCTGTTGTCCATGCAAATAATTGTCTGCTGGAAATTACATGGACTGATTCAGATGTCATTATCCATGTAAATGAAACAAACTACGGAAATACATGGCCCGGCAAGGAGTTTGTGGTCCATGTAAAGAGAAGGGTGATTGATTTTACATGGTTAAAAACATGAATATACGTCCATGTAAATAAAGAGAAAGAAGGATTTACATGGATAAATCTCCAAAAAGCGTCCATGTAAAAAACAAAACAAATGAAAAAACATGGATAAATCTCCAAAAAGCGTCCATGTAAAAAAAGCCGGACCGCTATCGGTCCGGCTGTGCCAAATTATTAATTTTTTAGATCCATGCGAACAGCTCCCTGGCTCCTGCTGCCAGTGCGTCTTTTATGTAACCTGCTTTTAGCCTTGTCTGCCTGATGCCGGGGAGGCCGTCTCTCGAGCCGTCTGCCCTGGTGCATCTTGCCATTGCTTCATCATCAATAATGTAACCCGCGTCAACCAAATGAGTGCTCTCGTGATTAATTATTATAACTTTTCTGTCTTTTGAGACATCCTTAATGGCTTTTCCAAGAGACTCAAACAGTTCTCCCGACGCTCCGCAGAATATCAGATCCCCTACAGCTGCTGCCTGAAGGCGGACTCTGTACGGCTCATCTCCGTCTTTATATGCGGGAGTCGACACGATAACGTTGCCTGCAGTGATGGCAGCTTCCTCTTTCTCACAGGTTATGCCCCTATTTGTGTCAACAACATCTGCAAACTGTCTTCTGGAAAGCTGGAGCAGCATGAGCTGCGCTGGCTCTGTTGTTTTGAAATCCCTGTATTCCATGGGTTTTCCATCCTTGGGATCAGGGAAATTGTACTGGTTCATCATTACCGGATTGATGTCGCCTGCGGCACCTGAACTCCAGAGAGCGACACTTCCCGGATACCTCTGCTCCAGCAGGCCGCTGACCTGTCCCGCAAGATCGGCGCTAATGCCGACTTTTCCGTTTCCGTCATAGTTATTTCCTATCATTATGCAGTTATGTACTGCATGGTTGACAAAGAAACATACAGGCTTTCCGTCTTGTGTTTCGACACGCATCACGAACAATGTTCTGTCTATATCCTTTTCCGGGTCGGTGCCAAGAGCGGTAATGCGCTCAACTGTCCCGTCTTCATGTTCCACATTATAATACTGCAGCCTGTTTACGCCGATGCAGCTCTTCCCAAAGCCCCAGCCTATCTTTACCGGCTGCATGGAGCCAAGTGCTTCGCCTGCCGCATCCAATACCGCTTCTTCGAGCAGCTTTTCATACCTGTTTGTGCCTTCCTGGATGTTTTCAGGCTGCTTTGCCTTGGCATTTGGTCCGTCTCCCGGCCTGGCGCTGTGCAGAGGTGCCGTATGAGTATGAGTTCCGAAAAAGAGAATATGATCTTCAGGTATGCCTGTCTTTTCCGCGAGTTTAGGGACTATGATCTCCGGGATCGGTGCCTTGTCCAGCTCCCATCCGACAAACAGGACTTTTTCCTTTTCATCTGAAAGTATCATGACTCTGACATGCAGTTCATCGATCACTCCTGCAAATCTTTTCATCATCAGCCCGTATAAGTCGGGAATGAGTTCGGCCGGAGGGGTTATGTTCCGCTTTGCCGCTGCGCAGTATATTTTGCTCATGATCGTTCTCCATTCTTTTAATATGTGTTTATTATAACAAGGAATTTTTAATATAACATTATTTTATGCCCGGCTTCCTTGATTAATCCCATTCAGATATTTTATAATTTTATTAACAAATATAATGATTTAAGGAGGCTCACATGCTCACATTCAAACCCGAAAATAAAGGTCCCGTCGTTATAAAGGCGGCCAATTCCAACACTTTGTCTGACACTTACAGGGATTCCCTGGTGATAAAATACCGCGCGATCGGAAACGTCGTTCCCGACACAACATTTGAATTTGCCGGAAAGACTTTCCCCGCTCCTGTAATGGCAGGTCCCATAGGAGGCGCAGACAAAGGGGAAGGGGGAGTTCTGGGATACGCGCATGCCATTAATGAGGCCGGATCGGTCTACTGGACCGGATTTCATGACAAGGAAGCCTGGACTCAGACTCTTAAAGAAGGTATTAATGCGGTACGCGTGATCAAGCCTCTCGCAGACAACCGGGTATTGCTCGATGAGATCCGTTTTGATGAGGAACATGGCGCCCTTGCATATGCCATGGACATTTCCCATGGAATGACCGTTTACGGTGAAAAAGATGCCCAGCAGCAACAGTTTGATTCCAAAACCGAGGAAGACCTTCAGATGCTGAATGAAGCAGCTTCAATCCCGTTCATCCTTAAAGATGTCATGAGCATTGAGGATGCCCTCATTGCCGCAAAGATCGGCATCTACGGCATCATCCTGTCCGGGCATAACAATCGGTTCCCGTGCGCCGTCCCTCCGCTTAAGATCCTTCCTGAGATCAGAAAGGCTGTAGGAGAAGACATGAAGATCTTTGTAGACGGCGGCATGAACAATGGCTATGACGCATTCAAGGCTCTCGCTCTCGGCGCGGACGGTGTCCTGTGCGCAAGGTCGCTTGTCGGCGAATATGTTAAATCCGGTTCTCTTGCATGCTCCATGAAGATCCTGCAGATCGGCGCTGAGATCAAAGGCGCAATGGCCAATACCGGATCAAAGGATCTTAAACACATCAACAGAAACTGTATCGTTAATCTGTAAGTTAGGGTTCAATGCATAGAAGATCTTTAATTGACTGAAGCGGATATGTGCACTTTGAAGACTTTGCTGCTTCGCCAAGTCCTGCACTATCAAATCCGCCTGCTGATGCTGCATCTATTCCAGATGCAGCATCTTCCACCACTAGGCAGTTTTGGGGAGCTTCACCCAGAAACTGAGCCGCTTTAAGGAACACCTCCGGATCAGGTTTGGATCTGGATATGTTTGTTCCATCCGAAACCGCGTCAAAGAAGTCTGCAAGGCCCAGTCTTTCAAGAATGGTCTTCGCGTTTTTGCTTGATGATCCTATTGCCAGTTTATATCCCCTGTTCTTCAGTTCTTTCAGGGTTTCGTCCACATCTGCCGGGAGATCGGCTTCACTCATGGTTTTCAGATACTCTCTGTAGGTGTTGTTCTTCTTTTCAGCGATCTCTTCTTTTTCGTTCTGCGTATATTTCTTATCTGACTTCTCAAGGATTATCTCGAGCGACGCCATGCGGCTGACTCCGCGCAGCCGGTCATTGACCTGTTCATCAAATGGTATCCCCAGCTCATCAGCCATGCTCTTCCAGGCCAGATAATGGTATTTATCCGTAAAGCATATGACTCCGTCGAGATCAAATATCACTGCGTTATGTTTCTTCATGTTTTCCTCCTTTTTTCAGGGTTTTCATTATATCATATGCTTTACACTTGTATTAATAAAATCCTTTTAAAATGATAATTGATTGTGATATCATATTTCACTATGAGTATTAAAGATAAATTCGTATCAAGAGAAATTGATTTTACAACCGGTCCGATACTAAGACGTATCCTGGTATTCGGGCTTCCGATCCTTATCGGAAGCATTTTCCAGCAACTCTACAACATCGTGGACAGCATTGTCGTCGGAAATTATGTGGGAACTGAAGCTCTTGCAGCCGTGGGCAACGCATCTACCATTTCTTTCTGCCTGGTCGGCATCACGATCGGCCTTACCGGCGGAAGCAGTGTGGCGGTTGCGCAGCTGGTCGGTGCAAAGCAGAATGACTATATCAAAAAGGCCATATCTACCGCTTTCATTTTCTGCGTCATCGTTGCCGCTGTATTAATGCTGATCGGCATTGGTCTTGCCCGCCCCATCATGGGCTGGGTCAGGGTCCCTGAAGAGCTTATGCATGATTCAGTTCTATATATGTCCATTTATGTGGGCGGCTCGCTGTTTTTGATGACCTATAACTTCTTTTCATCAGTCCTGAGAGCTCTGGGTGATTCATTTACCCCGCTTATATTCCTAATCATTGCAACCGTCCTGAACATTATCGGAGACCTCTTCTTTGTTGTTGTCTGCGGCCTGGGGGTTGCGGGTGTGGCCATAGCTACTGTGATCGCGCAGGCGATCTCAGCCATCCTTTGCGCGATATACTGCTACAGAAAAATGGATTACTTCCGCTTCAAAAAAGGCGAATTTGTATTTTACCGTCCTCTTTTTAAGGATATCGTCCGCTTAAGCGTTCCGAGCGCCATCCAGTTCGCAACAGGAAGCCTCGGCTTTGTATTTGTTCAGGGTCTGATCAACAGTTTCGGAACCGCATATATTGCAGCTTATACCACTACCAGCAGACTTGAGGGCTTCGCACATCTTCCGATGGAGTGCTTCACCCAGGCTCTTGCCGTATTCGTAGGCCAGAACATCGGTGCCCGCAATATCCCGAGGATAAAGACAGCTCTTTTGCGTGTTATCATTGCGCTCTGTTCAATCTGCCTTGTCATTGCCCTGCTGGTCTACACCATCGGACCTGAGATGATCTCCATCTTTGTAGGCGAGGGAGGCGATGAAGTCATCGCGATCGGCTCCCAGTTCCTGAGGATATGGGCCCCGTTCACCCTCATCTTTGCGCTGATGAACTGCTTTAACTCTGTTCTGCGCGGCGCCGGTGACTCTCTCTTTGTCATGCTTTCATCATTTCTTGACATCGGTGTCAGAACGCTTTCCGCATACTTCCTGATCCTCGTGGTCGGCATGGACTACTACGGCATCGCCTATGCGATGATGATCGGCTGGTCGGCATCGATGATCGAGGTCGGTATCCGCTACTTCACCGGCAAATGGAAGACTAAAGCCATTTCTGCTGTCGGTGGCGGCCAGGCTGCCTCTGATTGACCGCAATTTGGAGTCAGCTGGAAACAGCTGACTCTGTTGTTCTTCTGCCCTGATCCGGGCAAATTCTCTTTTTTCATTTTTTACATGGACGCTTTTTGAAGGTTAATCCATGTAAATCCTTCTTTCACTTTATTTACATGGACGTATATTCATGGCTTTAACCATGTAAAACCATTCATCCTTCTCTTTACATGGACCGCAAACTCTTGAAAAGGCCATGTATTTCTAAATTTTGTTTCATTTACATGGATAATGACACCTGAATTAGTCCATGTAATTAATACATTTTTTTCATTTGCATGGACAGCACCCATCAAATCAGTCCATGTAATTTCCACATTCTCTTAATTTACACGGAAAACAGTAATTAATTAGAACGATGAAAGGAGCAACAAGTGTTAAAAGAACTAAAACTAAAACAAAAGAAATTACAAAAAATGCTGGAGACCGTTGAATCACGGTTGGCAGACCCTGTTTCAGGGAGATTGGAGGTAGTTGCGAGAAGGAATAAAACAGAATATTACAAATGTAACGGTCCGAATCAGAATTCCTCCAGAACAAGAACCTACCTCAAACACACAGACCTTGACGAAGCCAGGCGTCTGGCGCAGGCGGCATATGATAAGAAGGCGATGAAGATGATCAGGGAGCAGATCGAAGCCGCTGACGCGTTTTTGAAGAGATGGGATGAGGGTAAGCTGAAAGCATTATATGGGAAGATGGCGCCTGAGCGCAGGCAGCTGATAGATCCTGTGGAGATAGATGATGACACTTATGTGGCTAAGTGGCTGGACAAACAGTACCAGCCGGGGAGATTTGATCCCGGGTATCCTGAGCTGATCACAAATAACGGTGAGCGGGTGCGTTCAAAGTCTGAAAAGATCATCGCAGACGAACTGCTGCGGAGGGGCATTCCGTATCTGTATGAATATCCTTTTGTCATTGAAGGCAGGACAGTGAGGCCGGATTTCTACCTTCTGAATGTGCGCACCAGGCAGGCTTTTATAATGGAGCTGCTCGGAATGATGGATGATCCGGATTACGCAAAGAATAATATAAAGAAACTGAATTCGTACGCGAGAGAAGGGTTCATCCCGGGAAAGAATCTCATTTTACTCTATGAGACGCATGATCAGCCGGTTGACATTGCTGTTTTTCGCATGCTTATGGATACTTATCTAAAATAAAACTGCGGCGCTTTTTTAGCGCCGCAGCCGATAAGACATTCTTATTTCTTAACCTGCTCGAAGAGCCAGTCTCTGGCGCCTTCGATCTGATATACGAAATGCCATGTGCCGTTGTGGCCGCCGCCGTCTGTGCGGTCAGGCTGGTCAGGTCTCATGATGGTACCTGTCGGGAAGATCGTCAGATGGAAGGAGTTTCCGTCATTCTTTACAGAATCGATCAGCTCATCAAATTTCTTTGTGGGCTGGTTAGCATCCCATCTGTAAATACCTATCTTTCCGCCGATCTTCTCTACCGCATCCGGAAGAGCTGCTATTACTCTCTTGCCGCCGCCGTCGTCCTCTGAAAGGAACATCCAGACATTGCGGTCCCAGAGAGTCGCAGTCTTTTCAATGTCCCAGTGGCCTGCGGGCAGAAGCGCAGCTGCAAAATAATCAGGATAGTCAAGAAGAAGCTGGATTGATGTCATGAATCCCATTGACTGGCCTGTGGTGTAGATCCTGTTCTCGTCAATCGAGTACTCTTTCGCGACCTCATCAAGGATCTTCTTGATGGTATGCTCGTCATCGAAGCACCAGTATTTGTCATTTGCGATTGGAAGCTCTTTTGCGTGCTGCGGTGCAACTACGAAGCACGGATGCTTCTTCTGCTCCTCGGGTGATGCGAAGATGGTAGCTCCAAAGCCCTGTTCCAGAGCGATCTTCGGGCTGTATCCGTCGCATCCTGCGTCATGGATGAACAGGACGAGCGGGTACTTCTTAGCAGGATCATAATCTTCGGGAATGAACAGATTGTACTGCATGTCTTCGAACTGACGAACCTCAAAAAGGTCAGCCCATTCGTTGATCTCATTGTCGGTAACCTTGGCATCTGCCCATGCTGCTTCTTCTGTTCCGTCAGCGAAAGCAACTGTTTCTTTCTGTATCACCGGGATCCGGATAGGTTCCCTGTAGGACCCGATACCTTTAGGTCCCTGAAACTCTCTGCCGTCCGGAAGTATTATCGTAGGAGGACCGCCTCCGGGTCTTCCCGGACCTCCTGGGCCACCCGGTCCGCCCGGTCTGTCGGGTCTTGGCAGACGAGGCATGCTCTTATGCCTGCCGTCTTTGTCAGTCAGAGTTGAAGCCACTCCGTCCTTGGGATCAAGCTCAATGATGACAAAGGCTCCTTCAGCCGGCGCATCCGCGACTTCAGCTGATGAGGCAGTATAGACCTTGGTTATGTTCCTCTCCTCAACACCGAAGGCGTCATTATCAAATGCCTTTGCCGGGATTGCTTTGTCGTATTCCACGGCAATGGCTATGACTCTCTGTCCGTCGGGATAAGGTTTGGAAATAGATGTGATCTGTTTTACCATTCTATTCTCCTTTCATGCCTGCTTTTCAGGGCAGTATTTTTCAGTTCTTTCATCACGGATCCTTCCGCTGAAGTTCAGTCCGAAGCCGAACTCCCAGGCATTGCCTTCGCTGTCCGTGTAGCTTTCAATATCGTTCCACGTATCCTCGTTATGGGCTTCTACCGTATCCATGTCTTTAGGCATTCCATACGGAAGAAGTCCTGAAGGTTCGGTCTTACCGCTAAGTGTCTCGAAAACGATGCTGTCCGGTGTGCCCTCGAAGACCACAAGTACAGCGTCGGCAAGAGGCTCAAACTCTGCTGGGACGGGAGGGTTTGTGCATCTGAAGATCACGATGACAGGCTTGTCTCCCATCTGCTTTTTCGTTTCAACAAGGACATCGAGATCATATTTATTGTATGTAGTGGAACTCTTTCCGCGGTAGCTGCGGTTTTCCTTCACTCCGTCATGGTAGTCTCCGGAGATACTCTCTGCCCTTGCGTTTTCTGCTGTATAGTCATTATACTGCAGGGAAATAGGCAGGCATTCTCCGGTTTTTCTGCTGAATCCCGGACCGCTTGCCGGGCTGTCCATGAGTACAACTGCGACATCAGCTTCTTCTGCGGAAGCGACAACGGAAAATACCTTGGCCGCTTCTTCCTTATCAAAAGCATCAGTCTGGACTACAGGCGGGATATTCCCGGCTCTGTCAGGGATTCCGCCCATGTATTTTGGAGCGAAATAGACCTTTTTATCAGACAGAGGCAGAAGGTCTTTGTTCTTGACCAGCACAAGGCTCTTTCTGAAAATGTCCGCCGCCAGTTTTTTATGATCTGCATTTCCGACGAAGGCTTCAGCCTCATCAGGATCTGCATACGGGTTTTCAAATATGCCGGCGCGGAACATGGGAGTGAGCACTCTGAGGGCGATCTCATCAACCTTCTTATCCGCCCATTCCTGTCCGTGCTTTTGAACTGCAAGTTCATAGGCTCCCCTGAGGACTTCGATCTCACTTGTGCCGCCGCACTGGTCAACACCTGATTCCCACTCGCAGAGCGCTCTCTCAGCGGGTGTATTGTCCGGAAGGCCCCATGCATTTACAAACGGTCTGCTTGCATTTTCTTTCTTTATGAATCCTGTGATCCAGAAGTCGGTGCAGACAAAACCTTCAAAGTCATTCTGTTCACGTAGGACACCGTCGATAATATATTTGTTAAAACTGCCGCCCTTCTGACCGGCTCCGCTCTGGCCTTTATCCCACTGTACGTCATATGCTGACATGATGCTGCCGCACTGCTTTGTGGGGCCATTAAGTTTGAATGCCCCGTCGGTCCATGGGTATGTGTGGTCATCAAAGCGGTCATTGGGGAATATCGCATATTTGCCGGCATCGCTGTGGGACTCTCTTCCGCCTTCTCCGGTGGATCCCGGCCAGTGCTTGACCATGGCGACTACGCTTTCCTCTCCCCAGCCGTCTTCACTGCCGTCAGTTGTCTGATAGCCGTCACACACAGCCCTTATCATGTCGGCGACAAGTTTGGGATTGCTTCCGAAAGTTGCGCCTATCCTGCTCCATCTGGGGTCAGATGCAATGTCAGCCTCGGGACCGAGCTCCATGGAGATGCCCATCTTTCTGTATTCAGCTGATGTTACCTTAGCCGCTTCCAGCACAAGGGACGGGTCAAATGTTGCAGCCA
>SVDE01000018.1 GCA_015057955.1 Lachnospiraceae bacterium
AATTTTATAAGCCTTCTGGTCACGCTTTGCGAGACCAAAGTGAGAGTCATTTTTTCATAACATACACACACCTTAAAGCCGATAGCCCTTGATTTTCAAGGGTTTTCTGCTATCTAAAATCATTTATGGTACTAATTTGGTACTAAAAATAAAAAACCGCACATAAAATGCGGTTTATCTTAATTGATTCAGTCTGTCAACTATCTCTTTCTGTTTAGACGGGAACAGGTGGGAGTAAACTCTTAATGTCACTGAAGAGTCTCCATGCCCCAGCCGATCTGATACCAGCACTACGGGTGCTCCCATGTTTATAAGTAGCGATGCATGAGAGTGACGCAGATCATGGATGGTTATCTCTGGAAGATCTGTTTTTCTTATGCGGTCCCTGAATACCTTCTGCACGGCATTGGCATTAGATACAAACTCGAACAGCCTTCCCGACTTATCATATACCTTGTCACTGTATTCCCTCAGCTCATCCATGTAAAACCCAGGCATAAGAACATCACGCACAGAAGATTTTGTCTTCGGGGAGTAAACGATGTTCTGGCCATCTACACGGACCATGTTCCTGCGGATCCGGATGATGTTGTTCTCCCAGTCTATGTCATTGAATGTAAGGGCAAGTAGTTCGCCTATCCTCATGCCGGACCAGTACAGGGTCTCATATAGGATATATGCTTTTGGATCCGTTATTGTCTCCATGAAGCTGTCATACTGATCTTTCGTCCAGAATTTCAGTTTCGGTGGGTCTTCTTTGACCTGAAATCCAGCCTCTGACGCAGGATTATTAGTCAGCTTATAATATTTCCGCCCAAAGTTATATATGCTTGAGAGGACCACGTGGCGCCCGTGAAGGGTATTCCCGGAAGCGGTATCATATTGGCTGTTCTGCCATTTGATAACATCTAACGGAGAGACAGAAGCAGCAGGTCGTGATCCGAAGTATGGTTTTATATGATTATCTATCGCCTGCTGATATCCCCTGAGAGTGGTAGGCTTTACACGGTTCTTCTTAAACTCCAGGAACTGATCGCAAAGATCCGAAACAGTTATGGAGTCATTCTTTCCACTTGCTTTCTCAATGAAGGCCCTTTCAAACTGTAAGGCTTCTTTCTTGGTTTTGAAGCCTCTTTTCTTCTTTACTTTTCTTTCACCCGTCCAGTCCTGATAATAGAATTTGACAAACCATGTGTCTCCATCCTTATACGCTGGCATAGGTATCCCTCCTATCTGTTATGATATACTCCCACACACCGACCGATGATACGGATCTGATCAAGTGTAGTAGCTACCGGACTGTAATCAGAATTACATGGAATAAGCATTACAGAATTATCATTGATATATACCTTCTTTAGAGAAGCTTCACTAAGATCAAGCCTTTCAACAGCGTATATATCTCCATCATTAAAGTAATCATCCTTTTTTATAAAAGCAATGTCACCATCGTAGATCTGGGCGCCTTCCATAGAATTGCCTTTTACCTTCAGACAGAAATCAGCATCCACCTGAATATCTATTATAAAGCTACCCTGGAAGTCATCCTGACAGTACACTCCATCCCCAGCGCATACAACACCAACAATAGGAAGCTTCTTTGCAGATGGCATGATAATGTTGGATGAAGAGGGAGCTGCGTTATCATCCATCCCCATTAACTCTTGCGGAAGGACGTTGAATATTTCGCATAGTTTCTCTATTGTGCTCCTTTTCAAGTTCACGACTCTGCCAGTTTCATATTTATTAATGGCGGCTTTTTTGAGGCCCAGTCTTGCTCCTAATTCCTCCTGGGTCATGCCACTCAACTCTCTTAACTCTTTGATCTTTTCTCCAGTATTCATTATTCCTTTATCTCCTTTTAAAGCGTTTATAGTGGCGAGTATCTATATTTTATCACAAATATTCTTATTTTCAAGAAAAAATATCTTGACAAGACACTTTTGTTGTTATATTATTGTGGTGTCTTAAAAAGATACTCGAAAAGGAGGACCAACAATGAATAAGCAGTTGCTTCAATCATATATAGTAAAATATGATGGGAACCAGAAGAATTTGGCTGAAGCCCTTGGTATTAGCCTATCCAGACTAAACGCTAAGATGAACTGCTATGGAGGCGCTGAGTTTACTCAGTCCGAAATGGCTTTCATAAAAGCACGTTATGGTTTAGGAGACGAGGAGTTCAACCAAATTTTTTTTGCTAATTTAGTATCTTAAAAAGATATTCACCTGTTATAAACTACGTTTACAACAGGAAGATTCCTCTTGACAGAGGAATCTAAAGAACCATAGGAGGATAAGGAAATGAACAAAGCAAGAAGAAAGAAACTTGAAGAGGCAAAGTATCTTTTGCTGAAAGCATCCGAGATTATAACGGAATGCTATGAAGAGGAGGACGAAGCTTATGAGAATCTCCCGGAGAGTCTCCAGGACTCCGAACGCGGTGAAGCCATGCAGGAGTACATCGAAGCTATGACGGACGCCATAGAAGAGATCGATGATATCAGAGAGGATCTCATTAGGATCATCGATGAGGATATGTAAGAGATATTGGAGGAGGTACTGAACAATGGCTAAGATCAAAGCAATTATAAAGAGACCTGATGAAAAGGTCGGTCACATGACATGGATATCCGATACGCTGGAGAATCTCCAGAGAACAGTAGGCGGATACATCGAAACAGTAACCTTCGGGGATATGGTCATCATATGTGACGAAGAAGGAAGGCTGAAGAAGAAGGAACCCAACTGCACAATAGGAAATGTTTCTTTCGTGGGAACCATCATAGCGGTAGGTCAGGACGGAGACGAGTTCGCTGATGTGCCCATAGACATGACGGGATGGAAGTTCCTTATAAAGTAGGAGGCTGTCATGTTGCTCGGAGTAAAAGAGGTGATGTCTCTGCTGGGTATCGGTAGGACTCAGGCTTACAAGTACATAGCAGAGCTTAACCAAGAGCTTGAAGAAAAAGGGTACCTGACTGTAAAAGGGAAGGTGCCGAAGAAGTATCTTGAAAAAAGGTTTGGATTAGGAGGCTGAACATGTGGGATGAAATTTTGCGAGGGACGATGAAGCTGGCATGGGTGTGGATCCCATTCTTCGGGCTCCTCATAGCTGCAGGAATCTATGAAACAAAGAAAGGGATAAAGTAATGAATATAATGGATGTTCAATTCAACGAGATAAGAGAAAGCTTAAATTCGGGCTTAAACAATCTCTTTCATGCAATGAAGGCAAAGAATACGGATTCCGGATCTGTAACGCTCAAAATAAAGGTGGAGAATGAAAGCCTGATTGAAGAGATTCCTGACCCGGATACCGGGGAAATGATAAATGCGATTACATCAAAGATACCACACTTTGATTATAGCGTTGCAATAGGAATAAATCTCAAGACTCAGATAAAGGGTAGCGTGGATCCTGGACAGAAAGTCGAATATGACAAGGCAACAGGAGAGTACGTATTAGTAAAGGTTAAAACTAATCAGACGGAGATGGATATATGAACGAGGGATATATAAGGCAGAAAACTGAACAACTGGGTTATGACTCCATAGATTCGCTTATGAATTTGTTGGCTGAAGTAGGTCAGGAGATGGTATCGCAGGGAGTCCATGTTGAGAAGATACTTCAGTATATGGGAATGCAGTACAGCACTATTACACGCAATTTGCTTGAGGTAGGCTACGGGACTAATTCACATGAAGAGGGAAAGATTGCACCAGAGCCACCTGTAGAACCTGCAGTCTTTTGGGAGCCAGGAAAGAATACGATAACACTGTACCCCGGGGAAACGTACACACTGAAGATAATATCAGATCAGGAGAAAGGAGCAGCTGAATGATTCTCACGCCAAAAGAGAAAGAAAAGAAGAAAAAATATGTTGAGATCCTCCGTGATGCTTTTACGTTTGATGAAAGAAGCGGAGTAGTCGATATGCGGTACGAAGTAATAGACATGCCGGATGTGTACGAGGAGAATGTTAAGGTGTTCTTTGAAGGCGGAGGGCTCCGAAGAGTAAATGTGACAGGAGACTCGTGCCAGGGAATGTATATCGACATCGGCAGGGCGGTGTACGGCTGATGAGCTGCATTTGCCCGGAGTGTGGAGCTGAGAACTTCAAAGTCGGGAAGATCTGCAGCAAGACCGGTGAGACTGTATGTATAGACTGCTGCAGGAAGTGCGAGAACTACTTCTTTAATGATGCATATTTCGCTCATGGCTGCCGGTATGGCGTTCATGAATGGCATACAAGCATTACTGAAGAGGAAGCCAGGTTGAACAGAATCAGATCCCGGATAGAAGATAAGATACAGCTGCAGGAGAAGATCCTTGAGAGAGGATATCGCAACGACAGAAAGATCGCCAACAGAATCGAAGGTGAAATCACTCGTCTGAGATATGAGGCGTCAAAGATCCAGGCTGAAATGGCATTATGACGATATAAAGCAGGGCCCGGCTCAACTGGAAGAAACAATTATATATATCGGCGATTAGACTCAATCTTATTAACAAACCAAAACCAATGAATCATCAAGAAAGGAGATTACTTATCCTTTTGCTAGGTGATGAGACATTACTTATATTTACGGGCCCTGCTTAATATATAGGAGATCATATGACTAATTTACTAATTAGAGGACTGAGTAAACCTAAAGGGACTAAAAAAATATCTATATGTTTCTATCTTGAGGATGGAAGCATCGAAGGCGTCAATGAGATATGGCCTATTGAAACTGAGGAGATGAGCGACCTGCAGTATAACGCGTTCAGAGACTTTCAATCACTTCTAATAAAGAAGATCGAAGACACAATCTTATATGGAGAAAAGATGGATGAATAGGAGAGAGCAATGTTCCCAAAATATGATATGACATATAGTGAAGTTCTGTACTCTATAGAAGTTGTAGAACAGTTTATATTAGATTTCAATATCCCCATTTCTATAAGGACAATGGAAGATCTAAAATCTATAGAAAAATATTGTAAGGATCTATTAAAGGAAGTATTGAAAGGTAGGACAACCGAATGAATATGAAAGAAACTAAAGAAGAAGGCTTAGAAGTATTATATCGTGTTTCATGCGAGTTAAGTCTACGTGAAGACGTTATACGGACTCCTGGAGGAGTGTTTATCCCTAATGGGATGATAATGAGCTGTAGAAAAGGCAAAACACTAGTGAATAAGATAGAGTTTTCCGGCGGAAAAGTTACCTTTGTAAAGATTCAGAATGGTCACTGGATAAAAGTCTGTCCAGCTGGAATATATGAGTGCTCTGAGTGTCATCAGCATGTTTTGACTGACAGTATAGAAGCATATTCTTATTGCCACCACTGCGGATCAAAGATGGAGAGGAGGACGAACTATGACAACTGCAGCAAAGCATAGGAGAAGATCTAGACGCAGCCATAGAGATATGACTTGGGCGAATAGTTTTAGAAGGAACGCATTCAGAAGAGAAAATGACAAAGCTAAATCAAGCAATATTAAGTCATGGATCCAAGGTATCATGAAAAAAATTAAGCAGCCTGAAGAGGAGGAGTCGGATAATGAGTAGCTTATTCATACCAGGAATGAATAAGCCGGAACGCTGTAGTATGTGTCCGGCATATCACTTGATAGAAGTTCCGAAGACATGGTTAGATCCGGATCCGACATTTAAAGTAAAACTCTTTTGTGCGTTGACCCAGGAGGATATAGAAGATATCAGAAACGTTAACCGCAATTGCCCACTAATAGAGATACCGACTCCACACGGAAGGCTGATAGATAAGGATGAATTATTAAGCCATTTGAGTAAAGACCCATTATTTGATTTAGTAGAACGGTACGGTGTAAGTGGTGTAATTGAAAGCCGACCGACCATATTAGAAGCGGAGGAATGATGAAAGTAAGTGAATGTGAGAAGTGCAAGCACTATCAACGCAAGAGATGGCACCACCGATATGAGCCAAAAAGCTATCACGCTATCGGAATGAACCACGCTTATGGCTATTGTACGAAGCACAAGAAACGGTGTTTGCAAATCAAAAAATGTTTATTAGAAGCGGAGGAATAGATGAAAACAAAATTTAATGTTGGTGATTATGCTTGGATACGAGTCAAGGTGACTCAAATGAAAATAGATGATGAGGGCATAAGATATATGGTACGCCCAACTAATGCATTTTATGATTTTTATACTGCGAGTATGGTCATAGCCGAAGGCGAAATGGCAGAAGAAACGGGAGACATATATATACATACGGGGAGGAATAACGATGAGAATTGAAAAAATAATAATAGAAGCGAATGCAGACGAGATGAAGGTAAGTAATAGCTTATCTATGAGTTTGGCGGATGCTATAAAGGATTGCTTTCTGAAAATATCATCGGCGAAGCTTGCAGTATGCGAAGATGAAGAGGAGGAGGCTGACGATGAGTAACGGAGTGATCATCACCCTCATAATCTGTATCACTTTGATAATCCTCTCCTTCGGAGGTAAGGATAAATGAGTGAATATAAGATATGTACGGTTTGTGGCATTAAATACTTTGTGGATCCCAAAAAGAAGAGAGGAAGAAAGCAGAAGTATGAAGTGTGTCCTCACTGCCGTAATATGAACGTGAGCCGGAGCAAATGGGTCGCGCCGGTAAAAGAGAAGAAAAGCAGAGAGTATAGACGGGTTCTCACTGCAACGCAAATGCAGGATCCTGAAGAGGAATATCCTGTAATTACAACGAAGGACTACAAATGCAAACGATTCGACTGCACATACAGAAGCAGTGACAGGACCAATGGGACGTGCGACTATTGCCTGATAGAGCACAGGGCAAGGCACCTCATTTGTAGCGTTAAAGAATGCACGGTGTATAAGCCAGGGAAGAGACCGCGCACGTCACCGATGTGAGGCTATAACGGGTCTTTCAATTCTTCCCGTTATAATATAAGTTCATTTTTTTGGTCCCCTTTGGAAAAAGCCGGCGCTGAAATATTCGCCGGCAAAACTTTAAGGGACGTGGCGCTCGGTAGTGAGCATTAAAACTTGATAAGAGTATTAATAACTTGACATATGAAGCGATCATACAAAGCTATCCGAGAGATCTGCGTGGCGGGTAAGACTATCGATGTTACTCTGAAACTGAGTTCAGGGATTCATACGGAGAGGCGCAAACAAAAAAAGAATATAACCAGGGAGAAGGTTCGTGAGAACAATGACAGGATCGCTGCCAAGAATTTAGCCAGGCTTTTGAATGCGAACTTCCGGGAGGACGACATGCATGTGACACTCACATACAAAGAAGCTCCATCTCAGGATCAGGCTAAGAAGGATCGTGCAGCATTCATACGTAAGCTTAGGAAGGTTGCACCGGATCTGAAGTATGTAGCTGTTACAGAGTGGGAGCATACTAGGATCCATCATCATATTGTCCTTTCAGGCTGCACTCTGGATCAGATAGATGAACTGTGGCAGGACAAAGGCTATGTGAAAGCCAGCCTCCTTGATTACACCGGTGAATATTCACAGCTGGCAGACTACCTTATCAAGGAAACGACAAGGACGTTCAGGCGCCAGGATTCGGCGTATAAGCGCCGTTATTCCTGCTCTGGCAATCTTGTACGTCCTGTTGTTAAACGCGAAGAGATAAGCATTTCAGACCTCTTCGAGGATCCTGAACCGATACCCGGATACTATATCCCGAAGGACAGCATCAGAAGATATGAACATCCTGTAACAGGGATAGAGCATCTTGAGTATGTTATGGTTGCGCTGGGCGAACCGAGAAAATATAAATCATGGCCAAGAGGCAAGAAAGTCAAATCGACTGAATACTTCAGGCCGAATTATGAAGAAAGCCAGGAAGATCTGTTCGACCTGGTAGACTTTTAGTGGAGGTGGATGTTGAGAGATTATCAGAGGCAGAATAACAATCCATACTGGATGCGTAAAGCATTGTACAACGAAGTACTATGGATAATACGAGGATACAACGACCTGAAAAAAGAATATAATGACCGTATCGATGAAGGCATGAGCCCTGAATCTGAGACGCCTGGAGGGAAAACTAATAGCACAGGAGATCCGACAGGAATGAAAGCGATTAAGCTGACTGTCATATCGGAGCAGATAAGAGCGATAGAGAAGGCCAGGTTAGTAATTCCATTCGAGTATATGGAAGGTATATGGAACAATATTCAAGACGGCGTGCCATATCCTCGTGATGCTGATAGACATACTTATGGACGCTGGAAGAGTAGATACATCTGGGAAGTGGCAAAAAACCTCGATAAAGTGTGAAAAATGCGCCACCAGGGAAATAATAAAGTGTTATTATGGTAGTGTGAGAATTTGGCAAGAGTTTTCATTTCCAACCCACCTCCAATGGGATCAAAGAGGGCCTTCACTACCATATGAAGGCCTGTTTGATTGAAAGGAGCATATAATGAACGAGTGGGATGGATATAAGCAGATCGAGCACGTTGGAGTCTGTGGACGCAAGGAAAGAACCGGAGAGACGCTGCAGCTCAATTTAGTATCCTGGTATGACAGACAACCAGTATATGACCTGAGGAGACATTCTCATGACGGCAAACCAATGAAGGGGATGACCCTGACAAAGAGCGAACTGCTGTGTCTGGGCGATCTAATCGATATGCTTAGGAGCGAATAAAAACAAAAAGCATATAATAAACAAGACAGAAGAGCAGCCGAGGAGCTGCTCTTCCTTTTGTCAAACATGCGCAGGCGCGCGGATAATGTAGGAAATGTCACGTTGGGACACACATGTAAGCCCGTATCTTCAGGAAATAGGGAGATGGGCCAGAAGAGGACTGAATAATGAAAAGATAGCTGACCAGCTCGGCATAGGAAGTTCTACGTTCAGAAAGTATATGAAAGAGCATCCGGAGCTGAAAGCCATACTTATCAAAGAACGACAGGAAGCTGAGAGGATTAAGGAGAAGGCCCTGAGAGCAAATGATACCCCGGGAGTAAAAGGCCGGGCGGTATCAAGTACCGGGGCCCTCGGAATAGGACCGGGGCTTCATGCAAGACCCGACCAGCAAGGCACCCACCGTACCGCATTTGAACGTAATAAAAAGAAGATCTATGCAACTCAGGATGTATGCGGGATTTGCGGCAAGCCGGTAGACAAGAAGCTGAAATATCCTCATCCTATGTCGCCATGTATTGACCACATCATACCGATTGCTAAAGGCGGTCATCCATCAGCTATAGAGAACCTTCAGTTAGCCCACTGGACCTGCAACAGGCAGAAATCGGACAAGATGTCAATCGATATAGAAACGAGCAACAAAGGTGATATTATTTCAAATCGAATATTGCCTCATTCGACCGATTGGTCTGCATATAAAGCGAAAGAATGAAGCACAGGGGGGTACCGACCCGGGCCCTCGGTCGGCTGAAGTTCACGCCGTCACTACGAAAAAAAACACACGATAGGAAAACGCCTGGCTGAAGAGGCGTATTTTTTTGCCGAAAAGGAGAAACGAGATGCCGGATCTGAAAGGCATGGCTTACCTGAGAAGAAAACTTGCACAGAAAGAATCCAGGGTAAACCTCAGATACAAATATTACGAGATGAAGGAAGAAGGGAAGAGGCTTAACCCGGTAGTGCCCATAGAACTCAGAGGGTACTATTCAGCTGTAATGGGGTGGAGTGCGAAGGCGGTAGACAGCCTTGCGGACCGTCTGATCTTCAAAGGCTTCAAGGATGACAATCTGGATCTCCAGCAGATCCTGGACATGAACAATCCGGATATCCTGCCTGACAGTGCAATACTTTCTGCAATGATAAGCTCATGCAGCTTTATTTACATAGCAGACAATGCCGGAGCTGTTCCAAGACTTGAAGTCATAGATGGAGGGAATGCAACAGGTATAATGGATCCTGTTACTGGATTCCTTACTGAAGGATATGCAGTGCTGAAGAGGAATGACCAGAGAAGACCTGTTCTGGAGGCTTATTTTACCGCAGGGAGGACGGAATACTACGAAAGCAATAAACTAATCCGTGTCGACCTTTCGAGGGCTCCATATCCTCTTTTGGTGCCTATAGTATATCGCCCTGACGCGAGGAGACCTTTCGGACATTCGAGAATAAGCAGAGCCTGCATGAACCTTCAGAGCATGGCTAAGCGTACCCTGGTCAGGATGGATATATCAGCTGACTTTTATTCGTATCCACAGAGATATGCTCTGGGAACTTCTCAGGACGCGGATAAGCTGGATACCTGGAAGGCTGCAGTAACCACTATGCTGGAGATCACTAAGGATGACGAAGGCGAGAAGCCTGTAGTCGGTCAGTTCCAGCAGCAGACTATGAGCCCTTACACAGAACAGTTAAGAGCGATAGCCTCTATGTTTGCCGGGGAAACTGGCCTGACAATGGATGACCTTGGATTCGCTACAGACAATCCCAGCTCTGCAGAAGCGATTAAAGCTTCTCACGAGAACCTTCGTCTTATGGCCAGGAAGGCACAGCGCACGTTTGGAACAGGATTCCTCAATGCTGCATATCTTGCGAGATGCCATCAGGATAATCTTGAAAAGCCGTATACACGCGATGTCTTGTATCTCACGAAGCCCAAGTGGGCGCCGGTATTCGAAGCTGATGCGTCATCGCTTGGACTCTACGGAGACGGTGTGGCCAAGATCAACCAGGCACTTCCCGGATACTTCGATGAAGAAAAATTTGAAGACTTAACAGGAATCTGATAATGGAAGACGTAGCACCTAAGCTGTATGAAAAGATAGAAAAAGCTTTTACCGGGAAGGTGAATCGTAATATGGACATTCGTGCCTTCAAAGAAAAGCTCCGGAATAGCCAGGCTAAACCTGAAGATGTTTCACTATATGCAAGGGCGCTTGGAGAGTGTGCTTCAGCTGCGCTTATCGAGAATATCAGACAGGATGAACTGCCGGATGGGAAGCTCTATTGGAATATCGCAGAACGCACGATCAAACCGCTTCTGGAACGAGTCCATGGAATGGTAAATGACGCAGCATCGGAGATCCAAAAGCAGATAGACAGTACAAGGAATGTACACCTTAATCCCGTAAGGGCAGAGTTCCCGGAAGAAAGGATAAGAGCTCTTCTTAATGGCCTTATGCAGGCTCTTGAAGAGGCTGAAGAGGATGGCGAAGAAGAAAACCTTTGAAAACATTATAAGCAATCTGCTTGGAGAACCGGTCAGCAACCTGTGCCATGCGTTCTATGATCAGTACGTGGAAGCGAACGTAAAGTTCAGATCCAGAGCCGGCATGAAGGAGGTCATCATAAGAAGGCAGCTCGGTAAGTGCTGTGAATGGTGCGCGGATCTGGCCGGGATCTATACTCCGGAGAATGCTCCCGATGACATCTACAGGCGCCATGACAACTGCAAATGTATGGTGACCTATAGGGATGAAGACGGATATCAGGATGTATGGTCGAAAAAGGAGTTTGAGAGCCAAAAAGAAGCCAGGTGGAGTAGAGAACAATGGATGAATGTTAATAGAATTAATAATGTGGGAATGCGAAAATATAAAGGCACATCATTGGATAATAAATATGTATCTTTCAGTAGCAACAATCTTTTTAGCAGACTTGATCCAGAAGGATTGCATGATAGAGCAAATCATGTACCCAAAAAAGAAAAATGTGATGACGTGTTTATTCATGGCGATAAATATGGGTTTTCATATGTAGATGCCGATGGAAAAGAATCAGACATTTCAGCATATGAACTTGGTCGAATTTTGCTTGAACATGGAAGAATAGAGAATGATACAATACGTTTGTTTGCGTGCGAAGCAGGGAAAGATGAAGCATATGCAGCTCAGGGACTTGCTAATGCTACTGGTAAAACAGTACTTGCACCAACAGAAAAAATATGGCTTAGCCCATTGAATAAAGATGGAGTTAGTGATATAATAATTGCGGAAGAAATAGAAATAGAAGGTATTGCTATTCCAGATAAAACAAAGTTGGGTGATTGGAGAAAGTTTGAGCCCAAAAAACGAAATGACTAGAATTATTTTAGCAAAGGGTACTGGCCCTTTTAAAGACAAATATTTATCTGATCCGAAGAGCATCACGGAAGTTCTGCCTAAGAGAGTTAAGCAGAATATTTTAGCATACCTTAAAACGCAGGTAACGCCTTATCTCATAGGAGCTTTTTATGTGAGAGATCCATTGACGAATAAAGTAATTGCTGGAGGAAACAGCATTTATGAAAATAATGGCTACACTTGGTCTACTGAAATGATTTATCTATTTGAAAAATATAATATAAAGCTTGATGATGAGTTTAAAGCAAGTTTTATGAATTAAGAACATTTTATATTATATGAGTCAAAAGCACTTTCATACGAAGGTGCTTTTTTATTGGAGAAAGACATGCATAAGATAAAAAAGACGAAAAACGGATATGACATAGAACTGACGCGAGGCGATTATTTTGCAGTCGTGGTCGGAATGAAAGAGGAGGATGGTACTCCGTATGTTCCTGAAGAGGGAGATTCGTTGAGATTCGCCATGAAGCATAATAAGCTCAAGCCGGATGGATCAGACTACACGGATGATGAACCGCTCCTGAACATTCCGATTCCGCTGGACACATGTCTGCTCCAGATTCAGGAAAGCGACACTAAGGAGCTGGCCTTCGGAGAATATGCGTATGATATAGAACTCACAAAACATGACTCTTTAGAAGGGAGACCTGATACCTTTATAAAAGGGATCTTCAAACTGACTGAGGAGGTAGAGTAATGGAAGGCGAAATGACGGTCCAGGCTCAGCTGATCGGCACATTGTCTCCGATAGAAACGATCACCGGTGAGCTGTCACCAGTTGGATCCATAGAAGGTGAGCTCACGATCCCGAAGATAATAGAGCCGGAGACATACCGGGGGATTCACGAGGTGACGCCCTCAGGAGAGACACAGATCTTAATGACGGCCGAAAAGGTGGTCAAAGAAAATATAGTAATCAATCCGATCCCGTCCAATTACGGTCTCATAACCTGGAACGGATCAACATTAACAGTATCATGAGGAGAAAAACATGGCACAGAATGTAATTATCAACGAAGTCACTTACCAGAATGTACCCGAGGTAGATATCCCCAAAAGTGGAGGCGGAACTGCCAAGTTCTATGATACATCCGGAGCGAATATAGCATCTGGTGATATACGAAATAATAAAAAGGGATTTGGCGCCAATGGAGAAGTCACCGGAAACATGACCGAAAAATCTGCAGCGTCATATAATCCTTCGACAACGGATCAGGAGATAGCTGCGTCACAGTATCTTGCCGGCAAACAGACCATCAAGGCAGTGACTACAGAGAATTTACTTGCACAGTACATCGCAAAGAACATCGTTGTAAAGGTTGGTTGTGCAGCAGATGATGACTGCATAGCGTCAGTCACAGGGACATTGTCGCAGGCAGTTGTATCCCAGGATGGCACTACCAAGGTATTGAGCATCTCGTAGGAGGTGCGAAATGGCACAGAATATAACATTACTAGGAGCCAGCTACAGTGATGTACCTGCTGTGGATCTTCCAAAAACCGGCGGAGGAACTGCCAGATTCACAGACGCGTCTCCGACTACAGCAGTAGAATCTGACGTAACCCAAGGCAAGATTTTTGTCAAAGCGGATGGATCATTAGGCACAGGCACAAATCAGGGAGGCGGATCCAGTGGCTTAAAAGTAGCGACTGCAACAACTACATTAGATGCAGCCTCAAACACGATCAGTTTTACGGGTTTACAAGGAGAGCCAACATCATTCGCAGTGATCTCCATGGATGGTCTGACAACAGAAGCATATCCATATAAGACTGCGGCGGTAGTATTTGACGGAATGGATCTGCACGGCCAGACCATAACAAACACATCGAATGCACAGGTATCATATGACGGATCCAATTTCAGCAAGAACTATTCGAATGGCACACTGACGATCACAGGAGCCACATATTTCCAGGCAAATGAGTATAAGCTCGTCTACACATACGGGGGCGGTGCTGATACGGAAGATGTGCAGGTCGGATCCGGAGCGACATCGATCACATTCACAGGACTTGAGGACGAACCCACATACTTCTCCTGCATATTCAAATCAAACTTCAGTTCATCATACGGCTACCAGCGAGTCATAGCTGTTGTATATGACGGTAATGGTATATATGGACTGGAGATGGATTCGGAGGCGAAATATTCGGATGCACATTGGTCATACTCATATTCAAACGGCTCACTAACTATATCTTCAGACGGAACGAATGCGGGAGGATATTTCCATCAACCTGGGTACTATCAACTGACATATGCTATAGATTCAGGCGGCGGGAACTATCAGACAAAAACAGTAACGCCTACCACTTCAATTCAGAACGTGACTGCAGACAGTCAGTATGATGCACTCAAAAAGGTAGTGGTAAATCCCATTCCCAGTCAGTACATTATACCGAGCGGGAGCCAAAACATTTCGAGCAATGGTGCCTACGATATAAGTTCGCTCGCATCGGTGATTGTAAACGTTCCTACTGGAGGCGGAGAAGTAAATATTGAAACAAAGTCTGTGACCAATTCCAGCGATCAGGCCACATCTATTCAGTTTACCGGACTAAGCGGTCAGCCTAAAGCTTTCTTCGTAAGGCTAACATCTCAGTTAACAAGGTCAAGCAGCTATTCATACTACTATATAACAGCCATGAGCTATGATGGAACCAACCACAGAGGAAACTACTATCGAAGGTCAAACGGTACGTTCTATAATGATACGACACATTACTCGCATTCGTATTCAAACGGAACGCTTACCATATCATCATCGGCAGGCAGAGGAAGCGCAGGAGGATCTTTCTATAACGGAACGTATGAGTTGATTGCTATATATTAAATGGAGTGAGGGTGGATTCTGATGGCAGAACTCAGAAAAGGCAGTCAGATACCGACGAGATCGGTAGTGCTGCCGTATACTGTCAGTTACGGCCCTGACGCCATAAAAACATATAATACTACCGGGAGGAAAGCTCTTCCCTGGCAGGAAGAACAAATCAAAAATATAATGGCCGTAAATGGAGCAGACGAATGGCTGCACACCAGTTACGGCCTTGCTGTACCCAGACAAAACGGTAAAAATGAAGTAGTGACCATGCGCGAGCTTGAAGGGCTGAAGAGGGGAGAAAGGATCCTCCACACAGCTCATAAGACATCAACAGCACACGCGGCCTGGGACAGGCTTCTGAGGTTGGTAGATCTGGCCAAGATGCCGATTAAGTCCTCGTACAAGGCGATGGGAAAGGAGCACATCGAAACCTTTGACGGAGGGCTGGTAGAGTTCAGGACCAGAACCGCCACAGGAGGCCTTGGAGAGAGCTATGACCTTATTATAATCGACGAAGCGCAGGAATACCGAACAGACCATGAAAGCGCGCTGAAATACGTCATTTCGGCTTCAGAGAACCCACAGACCATATATACGGGAACGCCTCCGACACCGGTGAGCTCCGGAACAGTATTTGCAAACTTCCGTCAGAAGACATTATCCGGTGAGAAGATAAACTCCGGTTGGAGTGAGTGGTCCGTATCAGAACAGCATGATCCATATGACAAAGATGCATGGTACATGACTAATCCATCATTGGGATACTTCCTGAAGGAACGAACGATCCTGGACGAAGTCGGTGATGAGGTACTGGACTTCAATATCCAGCGTTTAGGGCTATGGTCCACATATAATCTGAAGAGCGCTATATCAGAAGCTGAATGGCGCGACATACAGGAAGATAAAGTTCCAGATCTGAAGGGAAAACTCTATGCCGGCATCAAATTCGGACATGATGGAGAGAATGTGGCTATGTCCGTAGCAGTGAGGACTCAGGATGGCAGGGTATTTGTAGAGGCTATAGACTGCAGATCTGTAAGGATGGGAGTCAACTGGATCGTGGACTTCCTGAAGAGGGCAGATATCAAAGATATAGTCGTAGACGGTAAAAAAGGTCAGCAGTTACTTATAGATGCCATGAAAGATTACGGAGTCCATAAACAGGCGATACTGCCGACTGTAGCTGAGATCGTAGCTGCGAATGCTGCTTTCGAGCAGGGAATATATGATCACACGTTATGTCATAAGGGTCAGCCGTCTCTGGTACAGGCAATATCTAACTGTGAGAAAAGAGCGATTGGATCCAGAGGAGGATTTGGGTTTGCAGCTCAGCGTGAAGGGATAGAGATAGCGCTCATGGACAGCGTTATACTGGCGTTCTGGCGGTGTCATTCCACCAAGGAACGAAAGAAACAAAGAAACAGTTATTAAAGAGGACATCAAAGGCGATGTCCTTTTTGATTATAAACTTACGTACACTCTACGGTTAAAGAGGAAAGGAGCAACAATGGAATTTACAGCTATTACCACACAGGAGGAGTTTGATCAGAGAATCGGGGAGCGCCTTAAGAGAGAAAGAGAAAGCATCGAAAACAAATATAAGGACTACGATGATCTGAAGACAAAAAACTCGGAAAAAGATGCAAAGATAGGAGAACTTGAGAAGCAGCTTCGTGATGCCAAGGCAGAACACGAACAGGCTATTGCAGAAAAGGATGCCAGGATCAAGGGTTACGAGTCCGACTCGGTAAAAACGCGAATTGCCCGTGAGATGGGGCTGTCTTTTGAAGCCATCGACTTTATAAGCGGCGATGATGAAGAGGCTATCAGGAAGAGTGCTACTACATTCAAAGCATATGTGGATAAGGCTAAAGGACCTGCGCCATCTTTCACACCGGAAGGTGAAGGCGCATCAAAAAACAAAGACGCCGGCTATAAAAATATGCTGGCAGGCATGAAAGGAGAAGAATAATCATGGCCACAAACAGAGGAACAATGTTTGATCCTGTAGTAGTTACGGATCTGATCAACAAAGTAAAGGGTCATTCCTCCCTTGCAAAGCTCTCTCAGGCAGAGCCCGTTGCTTTCAACGGCAATAAGGAATTTCAGTTCTCGATGGACGGTGAAGTGGATATCGTAGGAGAAGGCGGAGCCAAGTCAGAAGGCGGCATCGCTCTTACTCCGAAGACCATCATCCCCATCAAGTTTGAGTATGGTGCCAGAGTATCTGATGAGTTCATGATCGCTACAGAAGAGGAGAAGATCGAGATCCTCAAGGCATTCAACGAAGGCTTTGCAAAAAAAGCTGCAAGAGGTCTTGATATCGCAGCATTCCATGGACTTAATCCCAGAACAGGCGCAGCTTCAACAGTAGTTGGAGAGAACTGCTTCGATAAGCAGGTGGATCTTACAGTAGTTTATGATGCTACTAACCCGGACGGTAACGTTGAAGATGCAATCGCACTCTTTGACGACAGCGATATCGATGTAACAGGTATCGCCATGGCGCCGGCATTCAGATCGGCTCTTGCTGCAATGAAAGATTCCAGAGGAGGGAAACTTTATCCGGATCTTGCATGGGGAAAGAATCCCGGAACCATTAATGGACTTGCAGTCGATGTTAACAGCACTGTGAAGTTCGGAGAGAACACAGTCGATAAGGCGATCATCGGTGACTTCGAGAGCTGCTTCAAATGGGGATTTGCGAAGGAGATCCCTCTCAAGGTGATCGAATACGGCGATCCTGATAACTCCGGATATGACCTTGCGGGACACAATCAGGTCTATCTGAGAGCAGAGGTCTATATGGGCTGGGCGATCCTTGATCCCGGTGCTTTCGCAATCATCGGAGACGGAGCTTCCGGAGAAACCGGTGAGACCGGTGAGACCGGCGAGACTGGTGAGACCAATTAACATTCGTGATAAAAACTTCGGTAGAGGGAGAATATCATGAGATACCGCAATAAGAAGACTGGATCAGAAATCGAACTAAACAGTCGCATTATTGGAGGCGGGTGGGAGCCCGTCTCCAAAACTGTTAAAAAGGTCGAATCTGAAAAATCCAAAAAAACGACAAAGGCCAAGAAGGGAAAGAAGTAATCATGAGCGCATTTGCAACAACACAGGACCTTATAGATTTATGGAGACCATTGACAACAGAAGAAGAGGACAGAGCTGAAAATCTTCTGATCATAGTATCTGATGAACTCCGGCTGAGAGCAAACGATGTCGGAAAAGATTTAGATCAGATGATAGAAGACACTCCGGCTCTGGCAAGCGTAGCCAGATCCGTGACCTGTGATGTCGTTGCAAGAGTCCTTATGACTTCGACCAGTCAGGAACCTACGACTCAGTTTAGCCAGTCCGCATTAGGGTACTCCGTATCCGGAACATATCTTGTCCCCGGAGGAGGATTATTCATTAAGAAAAACGAACTGGCCAGACTGGGACTGAAGAGGCAAAAGATAGGAGGCATAAGCATGTTCCGACCTGAATCCCCGGAGGATATCAGATGAGGATCCTTGTGGCTGTTCCAACGTATGAAAACATTTGTCCTGAAACATTCAAATCCATCTATGACCTCGACAAAGACGGTCATCAGGTGGATTTTGAGTTCGTTAAAGGCTACGATTGTCCGACGGCCAGGAATAATATAGCAAAAAAGGCGATTGAAGGCGGTTATGACTATGTTTTGTATGTTGACAGCGATGTAATCGTACCAAAGGATACTGTAAGACTTCTCACGGATCCCTTCAGCAATATAGTGCTAGGTTGCTGTCCAAGAAAGAACAATACGGACGGCAGGATAGAAATATATCATACAGGGACGTTCAGCTTTACGAAGCCATATACTTATGATTCGCTTCCGGATAACGACAGGATAGTGATCAAGGGTGGAGGCTTTGCTTGTGCTTTGATTAACACTGATGTATTCAAAGCGCTGTCATTCCCATGGTTCGATTATGTTACATATCCGGACGGATCTTCACTTAGTGAAGATCTGTTTTTTTGCACGAAAGCTACGAAGGCAGGATTCGTGATCGAAGCGGATACCAGAGTCCGGTGCGGGCACTTGGCCAGGTACTTTCAATGGTAGGAGGGCATATGAAAGGAATAACTATTCAACTCAGAGTGAAAACTGAAACAGGAAAGGACGCTTTCAATGCTCCTGTCTACGATAACGAATGGATCAATGTGGATAATGTACTGGTAGCACCGGTCTCATCCACTGACGCTCTGGATATCCTTAATCTGACAGGGAAAAAGGCAGTCTATACCCTCGGCATACCGAAGGGGGATTCTCATAAGTGGAAAGACACTGAAGTGAAGTTCTTCGGAGAGACGTGGAAGACGATAGGCTTCCCTCAGGAAGGAATTGAGGATCTCATCCCCCTTTCGTGGAATAAGAAAGTATTGGTGGAACGCTATGGCTAAAGTGAAATTCAAACTTAATCCCAAAGGTGTGCGGGAACTGCTGCAGTCTCAGGAGATGTTGAACGTATGTCAGAAACATGCAAACGATATACAAGGACGAGCAGGAGACGGATATGAAGTATCCACGCATAGCCCGGGCAAAACCCGTGTGAACGCGCGGGTAAGTGCAGTAACACCGAAGGCTGTCAAAGACAACCTGGAAAACAACACACTTCTTAAGGCGGTGAGAGTATGATCGAAACTGTCATATTAGAATATTTAAATCAAAATCTGGATGTGCCGGTATATATGGAGCGCCCGGAAAAAGATATCGGGGAGTTCGTAGTTTTGGAGAAACTGGGTGCCGGAAGGACTGATCATATCACTAAGGCTACTTTTGCACTTCAGAGTTTCGGGAACACCCTTTTCAGGGCTGCTGAGATCAATGAAGAGGTGAAAGCAGCAATGGATGATCTTATACTTCTTACGGAGATCTCAAGATCACAGCTTAACTCCGATTACAATTATACAGACACAGAAAAGAAGAGATACCGCTATCAGGCGGTATACGATGTCACTCATTACTGAAAGGAGTAAAAGATGCCTGATAATAACACTAACACAAACACAAACAATTCCTCCTATGTGTCAGCGGGAAAGCCCAAAGTAGGCGGTGCGGTGTTCAGAGCCCCTCTCGGAACGACAGTTCCTACAGATGCGACTACGGCTCTTAACGAAGCATTTGTTTGCATGGGATATATCTCTGAAGACGGAGTCAAGAATGACATATCCAGAACGGTAGAGGTCATCAGAGCATGGGGCGGAGATCCTGTGCTTGAGACCCAGACAGAGAAAATTGACGACTTCAAGATGACCTTTATAGAGGCAATGAATCCTGAAGTTCTCAAAGCTGTACATGGAGATACAAACGTATCCGGAACTCTTTCGACAGGACTTACAGTTCATGAAAACTCCAAAGAACTCGAAACTGCAGCCTGGATCATTGAAATGATCCTGAATGGAGGGGTTCTGAAGAGGACTGTGATTCCCCAGGGCAAGATCACGGAGATCGAAGAAGTCACTTACGATGACAGCAACGCAATCGGATATGGCTGCACTATTTCTGCTAAATCCGACAGCAATGGGAATACACATCATGAGTATTTCAAGGAACAGTAATAATATGGCCGACGCCGAGATAACGGTGCCGGCCTTATTTCACGGTAAGGAGGAAAATATGACGGAAGGCAAAACCAAAAGCGGATTCGCATTCAAAATAGATGAGGACGTAAGAGATGATATGGAGCTCCTGGAGGGTTTTATAGATTTAGATGACGGTGACATGAAAGCTCTTCCGAAGTGCATAATCGCGCTATTGGGAAAGGAACAGAAAATAGCCTTGTACAATCATTGCCGCAGTGAAAAAACCGGCAGAGTAAGTGCAAGCAAGGTAATGAAAGAAGTTAAGGAAATACTTGACTTCGCATCTGAAGAAGTAAAAAACTGATCATCCTTGCCAGCATGGTAGCAGCTGGTGAGGAGGACCTTATATGTGATTTTGCCGAAGTGTATCACATACTGGATTGGAGAGGGGTACCTGTAAAGCTGGCAGCTACACTTGCAGCAGGACTCCCGGAGAAAAGCAGAAGTATAAGGAGGCTGACGGGGCAGAAGTGCAGCATGGAAACATTACTTCTGGCTGCTATAACAGACCGGTTAAGTCTTCTGGTATGGGCAAAGACAAAAGATGCTCAAAAAGGCAGAAACAGGCCTCAGATGATTACTGACAGCCTGTTGGTAAATACGGAAAAGAAAAACATAGAAGCCTTTGCGGATGTGGATTCGTTTGAAGCTGCGCGTCAGAGGTTTTTTGGAGAGTAAATCATGGCAACAGAATTAGGCAATGCATATGTGCAGATCATGCCGTCGGCAAAAGGCATAGGTAAGAGCACCGGCAATCTGCTCAACGAAGAACTGAGCGGTGTCGGGAGTAGTGCCGGAGAAGGCATAGGAAAGAATCTTATAAAAGGCATTAAAAACATAATAATCGCAGCAGGTATTGGCAAGGTCCTTAAAGACACCATAATGGAAGGTGCCAGATTAGAGCAGTCCCTTGGTGGTGTCGAAGCCATATTTGGAGAAGAGACAGCTAAAAAGGTTCAGGCTAATGCGAAAGCCGCATTTGCTACTGCAGGCGTAAGCGCCAACGAGTATATGGAAGGTGTCACGTCATTTGCTGCGGCACTTTTAGAGAGCACCGGCAAAGATACGGAAAAGGCCGCAGACATTGCCGACCTTGCATTCCGCGACATGTCTGATAACGCCAATCGATTCGGCACAGACATTGGCTCGATCCAAAATGCCTACCAGGGCTTTGCAAAACAGAACTACACTATGCTTGATAATCTCAAATTGGGCTATGGTGGCACAAAGCAGGAGATGGAACGTCTGCTTGAAAATGCTCAGAAAATAAGCGGCGTTGAATATAACATCGACAACCTGGCTGACGTATATGAAGCTATCCATGTGATCCAGGGAGAATTAAATGTCACAGGCACCACTGCAGCAGAAGCAGCTACGACTTTCAGCGGATCTCTTGGAATGATGAAAGCTGCAGCGAAGAACCTTATGGGAAGCGTTGCGTTTGGAGAAGACATAGGACCGGCGCTGAAAGCGCTTACCAGTTCAGTGCTGTCGTTCTCCACAAATGCTATCAGATTAGTAGGGAATGTGATACAGAATATTCCAACACTTCTTAAAGGTGCGCTGGAGAACATATCCACGATTTTCAGCGGTTTCAAGTTCTCAGGGCTTGTGGGCAGTTTCTATACTACCGTAAGTGAACTGGTAAATGTGATACTTACCAGCGGGCCTCAGATCCTTACTGCAGTAGTTAATATGCTGACAGGTCTGGTTCCGAATCTTATAGAAGCTGCAGCTCATGTACTGAAAGATACAGCTCAGAACGTAGCGATACAGATCCCGGAGATGATGGCAGATTTGCTTCCGAGGATCTTGGAATTTACTCAGCGTCTTAAGGAAAGCGTAGGAGACTTTATAGATGCAGGAATCACTCTGCTTGGCGGCGTCATAAACGGCATAATAGCAAGCATACCGGATCTACTGGCAAACATTCCGCTGATCATAACTAATATTGCGGACCTTGTAAATGAGAATATTCCGAAGCTTATTAAAGCTGGCCTGACGATGATAGTTAATCTGGCTAAGGGACTTTGGGATAACCGCCATGAGATAATGAACAATCTGGGCAATATACTGACGGCAATAATCAGTGTAGTGCAGGCTGTAAACTGGCTGGGCCTTGGTAAGCAGATAATCACCTTTATTGGAAATGGCCTTAAAGCACTTATAACACATCTTCCGGATATACTGAAAGGTATAGGCAAAAAGGCTGTTGAAGTAGTAAAGGGTATCAACTGGCTGCAGCTTGGTAAAGATATCATTAACGGTATCGTCAACGGAATAAGGAATGCAGGCAGCCTAATTAAGGATATGCTTATGAGTTTAGCTTCAAGTGCGTTAAGTGCAGTTAAGAGCTTTCTTGGCATAGGTTCGCCTTCAAGAGTATTTGCTGAAGAGGTCGGCCAATGGATCCCGGCAGGTATAGCAACTGGAATCGAGGATAATGCAAAAATAATAACCGGGGCAATGGACGATATAGTAGACCTGACTACCGGAAGCATAACGAGTGATATAGCATTTGAAACTTCAGCACAAAGAATGAGACTGAATAACGGAGATATGGCTATGAGTTCGATGGAGAACGCTATTGATAAAATAGCAGGCGCTGCCAGAGAACCAATAGTAATCAATGTATACGCCTCTCAGGGAATGGATGAAGAGACATTGGTTCAGAAAATAAAAAGGGAGCTAATAGAAACAGAGAACAGAAGGAGGCTTGCTTGGGGATGATAAACTATCTCGAATTTGGCGGAATAAAAAGCTCGGATTACGGCATATATATCTCCGGGGAAGGCGTGTTCAATGCTCCGGCGCGAGATGTAAAAATTGTTAATATACCTGGAAGAAATGGAGACTATATACTTGATCAGGGTAGATATAAAAACATATCTGTAATATACCCGGCATTCAATCAAGAATTATCAAAGGAGGAGTTCATAGAAGCGATAGATCTTTTCAGAAATGCCATTGGTTCAAGAAAAGGATATCAGCGCTTAACCGATTCTTTTCATCCTGATGAATACAGACTAGCCTCTTTGATAGACGGTTTAGAAGTAAAACCTGTATTATACAACGACAGAGCCTCAAGAATTAATCTGATATTCAACTGTAAACCGCAAAGATTTTTAATTAGTGGAGATGAAGCCATAAGCATAGACAATAACAGTGTATTAACAAACCCTACACTTTTTGAATCTCGTCCATTGATTAAGTTTAATGCAAATGCTGACGGAGAAATCCTTATTGGCAATCAAAGGATACAAGTATTAAATACGCTTATAGGTTTAATAGACCTTAGGATTAGATCTCGAGAGGTTGTTTCTGATAATTATTTCCCATGTGAAATAGTTACCATCTTAAATACTAATGGGTATAATAATGGCGATCCTATAATACTAAAAGGAGCCGCAGCAAACTTTGCATTACGCTGGACTTCAACTCAAATTCGCGGAGCTATTGCTGAAAATGAGGATGGATTATCGGCAAAAATCCAACATAGCTCCACACAAATAAATTTAGAAATTAAATCACTAGATGCCGTATTTGCAGCGGGAACTGCTGAAACGGTCACAAAAACAGTAGATATAACAGTATCATATGCAAATAATCAAACTGAAACTAGAACTTACGCTGTTCAGTTTGTATATAATGGCACAGATACTATTATAGTCAGGTGGTTAGTTCCTGCATTTACGTACCTTGCAGATAGAGCGAGGTACTCAAGAAGCAACTTTTCGGCAACTGCTGATTCGTCTATAAATACACTAACAGGTGATGTTTATATAGACTTAGACATTGGAGAAGCATATAAACTATATGATGGAAATGTCGTTGCTCTTAATAACTTTATTAATCTTGGCGGAGAGCTCCCTGTTATTTATCCTGGAGATAATACAATATCATATGACAATACTATTTCTAATGTAGAAATAACACCGAGATGGTGGAAGGTATAAGGAGAACAGAATGATTCCCATTCTATATGAATCAAATGAAGAGGCTTTTGCCAGCAATGGGATATGCCGATTAAGGGACTGCCTATCATGTGTAGTTTATGAAGAACGGAACGGCATATATGAGTGTGATTTTTCTTACCCTGTAAGTGGAGTTAATTATAACAAAATAACATGCGGTCGATTTATTGCTGTGACTCATGATGAATCTGGAGATATTCAGCCTTTTGAAATAGTAGAAGTTTCCAGACCGATTAATGGTATCGTTGCATTTCACGCGGTCCATATTTCATACAGGCAAAGGCAAATGGTAGTTTATGGATCGAATGTAGACTCCATAGATGCAGCTTTTAGACTTTTAAAGAATGCCACACCTGAAAATCCATTCAATTATGAGACAGATATAATATCAAATGCTAAGATGTCTGCTGCTGACGGGATACCCAGAAGCGTAAGGCAAATGCTCGGTGGAATAAGAGGATCCATATTGGATACTTATGGTGGTGAGTTCGAGTGGGATAAATGGACAGTTATATTACACTCTGCCAGAGGCCAAATAAGAGAATTTGCCATAAGATATGGTGTCAATCTTTTGGATTATCAAGATGCAGTGGACTTCCAAAGCACTTTTACATCCTGCATAGCATATTGGATAGGATCAGAAGACGAGTGCGTGACAGCGACTGCAACACTCTGTGAAGAAGGTTATAATGGTCGTAACATTTATGCAGCAGTCGATTTGACAGAAAGATTTGATAGCAAACCATCCGTTGAAGCGCTTCGAAATGAGGCGCTTTCTTATATGCGCAGAAACAATGTTAATTTGCCTGCTCGATCAATCAAAGTGAACTTTGTAAGACTGGCAGAGACTGGCGAGCTTGAAGAACTAGATAAACTACTTAAATGCAGCCTATGCGATACAGTCAGTTTGATATTCCCCGCATACGAAATATCTGCATCATTTAAAATAGTCAGAACCGAGTGGGATGTTCTAAAAGGTTCTTTTAATTCTATGGAGCTGGGAAACTTACCGGTCACTTTATCTGAGGCACTTGGGTTATATGCGTCATCAAGCTCCGCAGGATTAGGATCAGGAGATATGCAGGCTGCTGTTGAAAGGGCGACATCGGCTGCTGCGACTGCAATGCAAGCCGCAACTGCTGCTGCACAAGCAAAATTGCAAGCGGCAGATGCAACTGATGCAGCAACCGAAGCTGCTGCAGCTGCAGCAGCGGCAATCGATTCTGCTGAAAATGCCAACGATGCCGCTCAGAATGCCCAGAATAGTGCTGACGCTGCACAATCAAGTGCAGACGCAGCCGCGGGTGCCGCTCAGGACGCATGGGATCATGCAGACGACGCATATACCGCTGCGAGTGCGGCTCAGTCTTCAGCAAGCGACGCAGCAGCTTCTGCAAGTGCCGCCGCTGGTTCTGCGGCTACAGCTGCAGCAGAGGCAGCTGATGCAAATAAGTATGCAAACGCCGCATTGGATCAGTTGGGAGTAGTACAGGACGTCATAGGCGTACTTACATGGGCTTCAGAGCATGGATCATTTACCCTGACTTCAGACTCTTCCATACAGGAAGGGAAGGTATACTTTACCTACGACTCAGCAACCGGGGACTATACGCCAGTAGTTGACCCTCAGGCATCGGCATTAAGTACATACTATGAGCTGACGGTTAATGAGGCAATGGAAACATTCATTATGTCTCATTTGGCGGTAACATCAAGAGGCTTGTGGGTGCTCCCTAATGGTATGGGCCAGGCAACGGATGCGCAGTATGCACCGAACTATAAAGTGCTTCTCGCGTCAACGGGAATGTACGTATATGACGGAAACGGCGTTCTTGTAGCCACATACGGAGAAAATATCTCCTTTTCGGCAACCAGACCGCAGTCTATAGGTAATAGTGTCGCCGGTATAACCTTTAATCCGGCTAATGGCGGTTCCATCACGATAAAAGGTGCGCAGATAGTATTTACAGGCGGAACCACTGAGTCATTAGAGGATGTCCTTGACTCGAAGGCAGATGCAAGCTCGACATCCACGATATGGACCACATCTACGGAACCTGCCACACCGAATTACACATTCACCATATCGAACTTAAGCGGACCTGCCACTGCCACTCCGAAGGCCGGAGACATAATAATCTATTCATATTACAGATATACCATAACATCTGTATCATCTACGACTGTATTAGCAGGAAACAGGGTATCGATAAGAGGTGCAACGGGAGCAGCGAGCAAATGGTATTCCGGATCCGGCATAACCGGCACGAGCACCACGGCTACAATATTCAGTGACTCCGGGGTTTCTTCTGCCGTAGTCGGCGACATGTATCTGAATACAGATACGACCAGCGCTTCATATAACAACACATACCGCTGCGCAACTGCAGGAGCTCCTTCTGCGGCCAAATGGGTATTTGTCGCGAACATTCAGGGCGAACAAGGCATCCAAGGACCGCAAGGCGAACAAGGTGAGACTGGCCCACAGGGTCCTCAAGGTGAACAAGGTATCCAGGGAGAGCAGGGCATACAAGGGCCCCAGGGAGAGAATGGGAAATTATTATATGGAACCTGTTCGACAGGCGCATCGACTGCTCAAAAATCTATAACATGTAATGATGCCACTTCGCTATATGCGGGGCTTACTATTACAGTAAAGTTTACTAATGCAAATACTGCATTAGCACCCACATTAAAAATCGGATCATTAGATGCCAAAGCTATATGGGTAGACAATGCCGTAACATCAACAAGTAACTGCCTGTTTTGGGATACTAATGCGACGATTACATTTATGTATGACGGAACTCAGTTCATAGTTGTTGATCAGCCAACAACATACTATGCAGAGTGTTCAACCGCTGCCGGGACAACTGCGAAGGTAGCTGCTTGCCCTGCATGTGTAGTCAGGAAAGGTACTACAGTCACGGTTAGGATGACAAATGCACATACTGGCACATCGGCTGCTACTTTATATGTAAACGGCCAGAGCGGCACGGCAAGAACCATATATGTGAACGGCAGCACTGTAACTTCTGGTAACGCGAACAGTTGGGCAAGTGGAGAAGCAGTGCCCTTCGTGTTTAATGGACAATATTGGTACGCATCTCGTGGCGAGAAAGGGTCTCAAGGTCCGCAAGGTCCTCAAGGAGAAACTGGGTCTCAAGGTCCGCAGGGTCCTCAGGGTGAGCAGGGTGAAACTGGTCCTCAGGGGAACTCTGTTACATCAGTAACTCTGTACTATAAGCTTGCGACTACGCAGCCTTCAGCGCCTTCGGATAATACGCAGCCGACAGGATGGTCTGCCACGCAGCCTGACCTTGACATGACACAGACATGTTATGTGGTAGTGCAGACGGTATATTCAGAAGGCAGCATTAAGTATTCCGCGGTATCAACACTATCTGAATATGAGGCCTCTAAGTCGGTGCAGGAGGCCTTGATAGAATACAAAGACAGCAATGACGATGCTATAAGAGAGATAATCGAACAAGTTGATGGTGTAAGTTCCGTTACAGATAAAAGAGAATCAGACTTAGAAAGTGCACTGAGTGAGTTAAGAGGGAAGATCGCCACTAATGAGAGCTACTTTGCCATTGAACCGGACCCCAACAGTCCGACGACACCTCCAGCTCAGAGACTGGCGATTGGATACCGTGAAAACGGGATTTTCAAAAATGGCATATATGTAAGTGCAGACGGAGTACACCTTATTTTTGAAAACGTTGAAGCTGCTCTGGCATCCAGCCAACTGTTTACCGCACCGAACGGAAACTTCACAAATCTTACTTTAGGTAATTTAAGATGGATCGCACGCTCAAACGGGCATCTGTCACTTAAGAAGGTACTCTAAATGGCAACAACATTCTTCACTTCAGGCGCATATCAAATCGGCAATTATGGCAGGGTATATGGTGCGGCAGATTATGCCACGACGGATTATGACTCATATACCAGGATAACCATACCGTGGATAGGCGAAGGATATACGACATCCGAAAGCGGAGCGAGTGATACATACACAACCAGCGATTCCGCAAGTTTCTCTGTAACTATCAAAAAAGGCAGCACGACGCTTAAGACATTTACCGCCAGCCTGTCAGGATCGAGAAGCAAATATGCCACTTATGGAAGCTATTCCTGGATAAAAGCAGGCGGAAGCAACAGCAATTACTATGATGTGCCGCGAACATCCTCTGCTCAGACCATTACCATAACGCTGAGTTATACAATCGGTGGCAGCACATATACCGGAAGTAAGACTGTAACGGTCCCCGCTCTGAGCAAGTATACGGTCTCGTATGATGCTAACGGAGGCACGCTTCCATCGGGATTTACTAATCCTCAGACCAAAACCCACGGAACAAACCTTACGCTTAACAGCGGTACACCGACAAGAGCCGGATGGACCTTTAAAGGGTGGGGCACATCCAAGACCACAACGACGGTATCGTATTCAGCAGGCGGCACATATTCTGCTAATGCGAGTATCACCCTGTATGCAATATGGAGCAAGACTATCACCCTTGCTTTCGGAGTCAACGGAGGGACAAGCGGGAGCGGCCCTGCGTCTGAAACAAAGACGCTTTACAACAGTACGACATCAGCGCTGTTCACGATCCCGTCCAGCACGCCTACACGAACCAATTACAACTTCGTAGGCTGGAATACAGCATCAAACGGCACAGGCACGTCATATCTTCCCGGAGATCAGATAACCATCGCAGCTAATACGTCAAGCGCGGCTCAGACGACTACGCTGTATGCACAGTGGTCAGAGGCATATACACCACCGCAGATCAAGCAAGACACGGTCTTGTGCACAAGGTCTGATGGAACAAACGATGTTGACTCCGGCACTTATGGACATATCCATTTTGAATGGTATAAGGGTCAGCTTGCCGGAACAGATATAAGCTCAACATCTGTAAAGCTGGAGTATAAGTCACACGAGGCTACGACATGGACGACACTGTATGATACCGGCAACTCACCTATAACCGCCACTTCATACGATGTAATATTCAATGGGAATCTGGACTCAGCCACACAGTATGATGTAATGATCACTCTTCAGAACGGCTCACGTGATCCGGTGTATTATACGGACATCATTTCGACTGAAGCATTCACATTAGACTTCAATGCTGACGGCACGGCCATAGGGCTTTTGATGCCAGCTCCGGATAATGAAGGCGGAGTCTTCTCTGAAGACTATATGATCGAAGCTGATTCTGCGGACTCGTTCAAAACCGGGCAGACAGCACTTGGATGGACTGTAACAAAAAGCATTAAGTCAGTCTTCTCAAGCATATTAAGTCTGTTAAAGACACTATCGGACAAGTCTACTGACATAGTGGATTATGTCGTTGAACAAGGCACATCCGGTATTTGGACATACTATAAGTATGCGAGCGGCAGGGCGGTCTGCAAAGGCCACACTTCTCAGACGTCGATATCATGCACCACGGCTTATGGGAATGCGTATTACGCTGCTAAAAAAACACAGACTTTTCCGTCAGGACTGTTCAATAATGCCCAAAAGATAGACATAGGCGCAGCAGTATGGGCTCAAGGCGGACTTTTCAATGTCGCTTTTGAAACATGGTCAAATACTCAAATGACATATTACTATTATTCACCCAAAAGCGAATCACGAAATGCAGGCATATCCTTCATCGTAGAGGGCACTTGGAAATAAGAAAGGAGTTCAGATGAACAAGGGAACAGTAATAAGAACAATATTGGCAATCGCAGTCTCAATCAATACGGCACTTGCGGTTACGGATGTAACATCCTTTGAGAGCGATACTCTCAATCTCATCTACAAGATAGCATCTATGGTAGTCAATTTTATCGTAGTGGCGATCAACACGTACTACAATAACGATTACACAGAAGAAGCGTGTATCGGAACAGGATATACGAGACTCCTGAAAGAGCAGAAGAAGATACAGAACGGAGAAATGATCGGAGAGGACTTCTTTAGCGAGGGGGACAACGATGACGAACACGAAGATATTTAAACAGTATGACTCGAGATATGCAAGCCTGCCATATCCCAACAGTAGTTCACCGGTCTCAACTGATGGTTGTGGACTCGTATCGGTAACGCACTGCATTATCGAAAACCAGAAATATGCTAATTACACACCGAGGGACGTTCTGCCTGTGATGAAACAGTATGCCGTTGCTGGCAGTGGCACAAGGTATATGAATCCCGATGGCATAGCGGCAGGTCTTAAGTACTATGGCATGAAAGATGTCAGAGTAATCGACAATATGGCTGACTTCTGGGAAGAGCTGGATAAGGGCGAGAGAGTTGGTATCATCCTCTTTGACAGTGGTAACGGACCGGACGGGACTCGCTGGACTTCAGCTCGACACTTTATAGCCTTTAATCGGTATGAGCATTCAGGCGGCAAGCACTGGCTCTATATGAAAGACTCCGGCGGACGTGATCATGACGGCTGGTACACATATGAGGGATCCATGAGAGGATGCCTTTTTTTAATGTGGACAGCTCGGATCCCGAGGAACGGATGGAGAAAGTACGGAGCCTGGTACTTCTATAAGGATGATTCTTTAGTCAAGAATGGCTGGGCTCAGGACTCCAAAAATAAGTGGTTCTATTTGGGATCCGATGGCAAGATTGTAACTTCTTCCTGGGTCTTCTGGAAGAATGAATGGTACTATCTTGGAAAGGCCGGAGAAATGCTGACCAACGGCTGGGCTAAGGACTCCAAGGGTTGGTGCTACGTCGGATCTGATGGCAAGATAGTCAAATCCACCTGGATCAAGTACAAAGACGAGTGGTACTGGCTTATGGATAACGGCTATATGGCCGAGGAATCATGGGTCAGATGGAAAGGCGCATGGTACTACCTGAAGAAGGGCGGAGTCATGGCTGCAGCAGAGACCCTTGAGATCCAGGGCAAGTCCTACACGTTCGCAGAAAACGGTAAAATGAAATAGTCAAACCGGGGCAGGGCATAATAAACCTTAACTAAATAACTGAGCAAATCTTGTGGCAATCGCTCTGCCCCTTATTTATAGGAGTAATAGTAATGAATGAACACCTCATCGAGATTATAGCCGTGGTATTCGGCTCACAAGGTCTTTGGACACTAATAAATAATGTGTACCAAGAGAGGAAAAAGAAGAAGAAGAAAACACCTTTTGAACTGATGGTGCTCGCTCTTGTGAGAGAGAAACTCCTGTATCTGTCAAAGCAGTATATCAAGATGGGCGGTATCCCGGAAGACGAAGTATCGGCGTTCAAAGAACTATACAAATCCTACATAGAAGCAGGGGGTAACACTAACGTAAAAGAGTTAGGCGACAGAGCCAGCACCCTGCCGATCATATTTGAGGAGAATTAGAGTATTTCATAACATATCTCCTTTTGCCCGGGGTTGCCCCGGGCTTTTTTTAGTGGTATAATAAGTATGCTCTCCTTTCGAGGGCACAAAAGGTAATGAAGAGAGAACCGGGCGAAAGCCCGGTTTTTTCGTGGTACTATTTTGGTACTAAAAAACTGGAAAAGTAGCAAAAAATACGGAATGAGACGGACGAAAAGCCTTGATTTATAAGGATTTAGCATAATCTGATACGCTTTCAAGCTCCATAACATACACACACCTTAAAGCCGATAGCCCTTGATTTTCAAGGGTTTTCTGCTATCTAAAATCATTTATGGTA
>SVDE01000112.1 GCA_015057955.1 Lachnospiraceae bacterium
GCAAGCTCGCCGTAAAGCTTATCTTCAGCGATCAGGAAATACTTTTCATCACTTGAAGTTACTTTCTTGCCCTCGGACAGCCTGGTCTGCTTGCGCAGGTAGATTGTCTTGATCAGGCTGAACATCTCACGGCAGTCACATCCCCTGATCACGTTTTTATAGATCTGCTCCCTGCTCTTTTCATCAGTGATCTCCATCAGCGAGATGTTATCGAGATCCTCTATAAGGGCATTGGCTTCATCTTTGGTGATGAGAGCCCGCATTACTATCCTGTCATTGTCACAGGGGATCATGATCTTACATTTTCCGGAGTAATACGGAGTCAGAAAATAGTAATCTTTACTACGGTCCGCTCCGCTTAAGGAAGACGGCCCGATACTGTCCACTGTACATACCCCGTTGTTGCCATATACAACTAGATCGCCAACTTTGAACACAAATAAACCTTCTAAATAAAATCTCAGAAACGAACAGAAAGTATCAAGAACATCACAAATATATTGTACCACTTAGTCAGCCGTTTTGTAAGGTTTTTATTGATTTTTTTTCGTAATTTTCCGCTATTTCCGCGTATTTTTGAGAGGCTTGTGAGCAGATCTCCTCCCACGACGAAGGTATTGTGGCGCTTGCTCTTTCACCGACTTCCCTATCAAGTCCCCGGTCAAAAATATCAGCTATCAGATCGGCCATCTTTTCCGGGTCTTCAGGGCCGGTAAAACCATTGATGCCGTTTTCGATGCATTCTGCTGCATTTGTATTTTCAAGCAGCAGCGGACAGACTTTCAGTGCAGCTGCTTCACGCAATGTAAGAGGCGCATTATCATATCTGGACGGGAAGAAGAACAGGTCGCTGATAAGATATATCTTTTTGATCTCTTCCCTGGAATCCACCCTGCCCATGAACCTGATGTTCTTGCCTAGTTTAAGGGAATTTGCGTATTCCTTGACGCCTTTTCCGTCATATCCTTCTCCTGTGAGAATGAGCTGATAATCATATCCGCGCTCTCTAAGGATCTTAAATGAATCCAGAACGAGCTTTATGTTCTTATGCCATACCAGCTGGCCCACAAACAGTATGACTTTTCTGTTAAACGGTATGCCAAGGCGGGCTCTTGTAGCTCTCCTGATCTTATCATGATCGGCGGGGTATACCATGTCAGTTCCGTTCTCCATGACGCCTACGGTGCCTTTGAATCCATAGTCAATAAGTGTCCGGGCAGTTGACTTGCTGCATGCCCATACGACGTCAGCCCTTTCATAGAAAGGAATGACAAGGAATCTGACAAGGAGTTTTGCCAGGACTTTTGAATGCGTCACATTTAAGAAGTCATCGTAATATTTGCTGTGGAAAGTGGCGACAACGGGAACGCCGAGACGTCTTCCGTATTTTAACGCCATCCATCCCGCAGGGAACGGCGAATGCGCATGGAAAACAGCTACCCTATGGGATTTTATGTATCTGATGGCTTTTCCGGAAATATGCGGCAGCGGAAGCCCGAATTTGAACAGGTCTTTACCCAGGGTCCTGAGCCAGACTATGTCATAGCTGCACAAAGGGACTGATGCATGGTCACTTCCAGGACATACCACATAGCTTCCCGGAATGTTGCTGGCATAGGAATTGACCGTTGTTACAACGCCGTCAACATTCGGATAATAGATATCCACAAACAGACCGGCGCTTCCCTCCCGGCACGGAAGTTTATGCCACGCATTTCTCTCAGCTGTAAATATCCTGTCTCTCAGCTGTGAAATGGCTCCGGCAATGATCCAGCTGTAATAACACAGCAGCCTCCATACCAGCATGCCCCAGAAGACCGCTCCTCCCGAAAGGCTTGAGAACACCATGTAGAATGATGCCTCGGCCGCACCGGAGTTTCCCGGTGTAAGGACGATCGTGATTGCTGCGTAGATATAAATGACTCTGAAGAAACATGTCAGGAAATCTATGTCGGATCCGAAGAAATGAAGGACAAAGAACGGAAGTGACATAAATGCTGCCTGATAGATGAGCGACAGGACAAAGACGATGATGATCATCCTGCGGTTCTTTCCGAAATTCCTGAGCGCCTGATTATAAGACCTGAGGGATCCTATGGTATTTTCAACTGATGCGTCCACATCCTTGATTATATGTATCTTATGAAGCCCTTTCATGAGCGTCCTCACGATCGATTCCAGGGCTTTTGGAGCTATTCCGAAGATAATGATGCATACAGGGACAAATGCGTAAAAGAACAGGCCTACAATGGCTGTGATCTTTATGGCCAGCAGGTCATCACTTAAGAACCGGTTTCCGAAGATCATGGTTATGATCCCCAGGAACACAAATGCAAACTGAAGAGACAGGAATCCGACTATCGGAAGTGACCCCGCGGTTCCGTCATCACATCCGTTCTGTTTCAGATGATATATCTGGAATCCCTGGCCGCCCGCGCCTGAAGCCGCCAGTCTGTCATAGTATTTGCCTATTACGGCAGTTGAATAGCCAAGTGAAAATATGTGCTTATAGCCCTTTTCTTTCAGCATAAGGGCGTATTTCAGGGTTTCACACACTAGAGCGATAAGGAAACAGCTAATGGCGGCAAGAATGAACAATACGTTGTAATCTGTATTGTCCAAATGCCTGTCCTTATCGCCGCCGAATTCTATAATGGCGATAACAGCAACAACTATCAGGCTGAACACAAAGAACGCCGCTGTGATGATGCTGCTTTTCTTAGATTTCTTTTTAGTTTCCTTATTGTCCATATCTTAAAACCATACAGCCGGAAATTATACCGGCTATCGGACTTCTATTCCCATTTCAGCAGCTCTCTTTAAATACACATCCCCGACCGGCTGCGTGGTCACAAGGATCTTTTTCGCATATTTACCGCCAAAACGCTGCGCTACTATATTAAGCTCATAAAGAGCATGCAGCGTTGTACTTCCGCTCATTCTGCCGTTCTTGCACGAGATAAAAGAAGGAACATTGCCATTTAGGCAGAGAACGTCTATCTCATTGTATACATCCGTGCCAATGCTCTTGCTCAGTATCCCGTCCCAGTCCAGATGGACGCCCATCATGCAGTCATCTGAACGTTCCTTCTCGACCTGATATGTATGGAGTTCCAGGATACTTCCTCCATCCCAAAGGCATTGCTTTATGTTCTCATTTTTGAAACGGAAATGATATTTTCCATTGTTCCTGCTGTACTCTGTGATAACACCGATATCAGCAAGATCCTGCAGCATCACATCAAGCCTGTACTGTGTCTTCAGTTCTGAGTTGTCTTTGTTCAGCGCTTCAAGGACTGTCTCCTCTTTCCGCTCTACCAGATAATCTTTTTCAGGGATCATGTTCTCCCTGAGGAAAGCCGAAAAACTTGTCCAGAATCCGTCATGCCTGCATGTAACTTCCCAGAGTTTTCTTATGTCTGAATCATACTCGGGATCGTCAAGATCTTTCAGTCCCTTGTGCAGTGAATAATTTATTATCCCTCCGCGCAGCTCTATAAAGCGGTCCAGATCAAGCTTTACAGACTGCTCTCTGTCCAGATGGCTTATGCCGGTTGGCCTGTCGGATGAAAAATCGAGCAGCCTGTCATCTTCAACATTATAGGAATGAACAGGTGCGTCATATTCCTTTGCAAGCATTCCGAACGCGACAAGAGGGAGATCTTCTCCACCGGTCAGATCGAAAAATATCCTCTGTCCTTTTTCTGTTTCAATGGCCCTGCGCATTATGAACAATGTACTCTTAAGATCATCATGCGGAACTTCCACAAAGATGACCTGGCCTGTCTTGCAGTACTTTTTCAGGAAATGGTCAAGACTCTTCTTCTGTTTTGTGATCTCAGCCCTATAGCCGAAGAAAACGCATTTATCCGCCCTGTAATTCATGCAGGTAATGACATTCTCTATCGGATCTTCACCAAGAAACTCAAATATTGTTACCATCGTCCGTCCTCTAGCGCATCAGCATTAGAGAATTATATCACATATGGCACGAATAATCATTCAAATTAAGCCACGTGCCCTTGTGTATTTTTGCTCATGTATGTTAAACTCTTTGCTTAAAGGAGATAAAAATGGAAAAGTGGGACATATATGACATAAACAAACAGCTTACCGGCCGGACCATGGACAGAAATGACTGGAACATGAAAGACGGGGATTATCACCTTACTGTCCTGGGTGTCATAAGGCGCAGTGACGGCCGTTTCCTGATCACCCGCCGTGTGGATACAAAAGCCTGGGCTGCAGGATGGTGGGAAGTCTCAGGCGGTGCCGTAATGGCAGGCGAGACATCTCTTCAGGCGGTAAGACGTGAAGTCTTTGAAGAGACCGGTATTGATGTTACCGGTGCCAAAGGCGGATATCAGTTCTCCTACAGGAGGGACAATCCAAAAGAAAAGGACAACTATTTTGTTGATATCTACCGTTTTGACATTGATGTCACTGAAAATGATGTAAAGATACAGAAAGAAGAAGCCAGTGAATTTCGCTTTGCCCTTCCCTCCGAGATCAAAGAGCTGGCAGATCAGGGCATCTTCCTTCACTATGACAGCATAAAACAGGTATTTGAATAACAAAAAGCCGAACCTTCTGGTCCGGCTTTCATTTTACTTATTTAAGGTCACTCTGCTTTTGTTTCTTCAGCATTGTTTTCCTTTGCGGGCTCTTTCTCCATTGCATCCTTGATGCTGAAGCTCATGCGGCCCATTTTGTCCTGTCCCATGCATTTGCATTTGACAACATCACCGAGTGTAAGAACATCTTCAACTCTGTTGATCCTGTTCTTTGCGATCTTGGAGATGTGAACCATGCCTTCCTTGCCGGGAGCGAACTCGATGAATGCACCGAAGTCCTTGATGCTGACAACTGTTCCCTCATAGATCTTGCCTTCTTCATAATCTGAGACAATGATGTCGATGAGTCTCTTGGCCTCTTCAAGTTTAGCCTTGTCAAGTCCGCAGATAGATACAAGTCCTTCTTCTGAGATATCGATCCTTGAATCAGTCCTTGCGATGATCTCGTTGATGACTTTGCCCTGCTTGCCGACAACAGCTCCGATCTGCTCGGGATCGATCTGCATGCTGATGATCTTGGGAGCGTATGCTCCGACTTCTTTACGCGGCTCAGCGATAACGGGAAGCATTACTTCATGAAGGATGTAAGTCCTTGCCTGTTTTGTGCGCCTGATCGCCTCTTCAACGATCGGACGGGTAAGACCATGGATCTTGATATCCATCTGGATTGCTGTGATACCGTTGTCAGTACCTGCTACCTTGAAGTCCATGTCACCGAAGAAGTCCTCAAGTCCCTGGATATCAGTAAGAACAAGGTAGTCATCATCTGTATCGCCTGTGACAAGTCCGCAGGAAATACCTGCAACGGGTGCCTTGATCGGTACGCCGGCTGCCATGAGTGAAAGTGTTGATGCACAGACTGAAGCCTGGGATGTGGATCCGTTTGACTCAAATGTCTCTGAAACCAGTCTCATTGCGTAAGGGAAATCTTCCTCTGAAGGAATTACGGGAAGAAGAGCTCTCTCAGCAAGTGCTCCATGACCGATCTCACGGCGTCCGGGGCTTCTTACAGGCTTGGTCTCGCCTACAGAGTATGCAGGGAAATTGTACTGGTGCATGTATCTCTTGGATGTCTGGCTCAGGTTGATGCCGTCAAGTCTCTGTGCGTCTGAGAGAGGTCCAAGTGTTGTAGCTGTCATGATCTGAGTCTGTCCACGGGTGAACATTGCGCTTCCGTGAGCTCTCGGAAGGAAATCGATCTCAGCAGCAAGAGGTCTGATCTGGTCGATCGCACGTCCGTCAGGTCTCTTGTGATCCTTGAGGATCATCTTGCGGACAGTCTTCTTCTGATAGTTGTATACAGCTTCGCCTACAAGAGGAAGCCAGTCTTCATGCTCCTCAGCGAATGCAGCTTCTACCTTTTCTGTGACAGCTGCGATATTTGCATCACGGACCTGCTTGTCATCAGCGAAGACAGCGTCTTCCATCTCTGCGGGAGGAACGATCTCCTTGATCGCTTCAAATACCTCATCAGGGATGATGTGATGCTCATATTCATGCTTGGGCTTTCCGCACTCAGCAATGATAGTATCGAAGAACTTGATGATCTCTCCGTTGAGGTCATGTGCCTTGTAGATAGCCTCTACCATCTTATCTTCGGGAACCTCGTTTGCGCCTGCTTCGATCATGATGACTTTCTCACGTGTTGAAGCAACGGTAAGCTTGAGGTCAGATACAAGCATCTGTGACTCTGAAGGGTTGTAAATGTACTCGCCATTGATGAGTCCGACCTGAGTCATTGCAACAGGACCGTCAAACGGGATGTCTGAAATGCATGTTGCCAGAGCGCTTCCGAGCATTGCTGTAAGCTCAGGTGAGCACTCGGGATCAACGCCCATTACAAGGTTGTTGATGGTTACGTCATTTCTGTAATCCTTGGGGAAAAGAGGACGCATGGGCCTGTCGATGACACGGTCAGTCAGGATAGCGTTCTCGCTTGGAGCTGACTCCCTCCTCTTATATCCTCCGGGGATCTTGCCCACTGCATACATCTTCTCCTCAAAATCGACATTGAGCGGGAAGAAATCGATGCCTTCACGGGGCTTGTCTGATGCTGTTACTGTCGTAAGAACGACTGTGTCGCCGTAGTGCATGAGCGCTGCGGCATTTGCCTGGGCAGCCACTCTGCCGATATCGACCTTGAGTGTTCTGCCTGCAAGTTCCATTGAAAAACTCTTGTACATGTTTTCTCCTTTCTGTGACTGGCAGAAGGGCCGAAACAACTGAAAAACAAGTGAATGCCTTCCCTGGCTTTTCAGTTACTTCGGTCTGACCTTCTGCCGTTAAAAACAGATACAGGCTTGGAGCACTAACCCCAAGCCTATTCTTTTTAAATTACTTTCTGATACCGAGTTTCTCGATAAGTGTACGGTAAGCTTCGATGTCTTTGCTCTTGAGATAATCAAGAAGACCTCTTCTCTTACCAACCATCTTAAGAAGTCCTCTTCTTGAATGATGGTCTTTCTGATGACTCTTAAGATGCTCAGTGAGCTCTTTGATCCTGTATGTAAGGATAGCTACCTGAACTTCAGTTGAGCCTGTGTCATCGGGTGTCTTGCCGTACTCAGCTATGATCTGAGATTTGATTTCTTTTGTGATCATTTTAATACCTCCAATTATTGATGACCGCCTGTGACTGAGGATCGGCCGGAGGGTCCGGATCCTAAGACACGGCTAAAGCCTGCGCCTTTTGCGCAGCTAAAATATAATATCATTTCAAACAAGGTAATGTCAAGGATTATATTACTCCGTGAACTGAGTCAGCATCATCTCAATGCCGATCTGCGGATCGATGAGCCCCCGCTTGCTCTTCATGTCAGTATCCGCGATCTGCTCAAGGATCATTTCCAGTTTCTGAGCTGAGAAATGTCTGGTATTGCGGATTGCTCTTTCTACAATGAATTCCTTCTTTTTAAGCCTTTTTGCAATATCATACTTGTTCATGCCCTCTTCATACAGCTCTGAGACATGAAGGAGCGTTCTGAACTGGATCCTGATCATTGCGAGGATGTACAGCGGATGGGCATTATTTACCGTCAGCGAATAATACTTTTCAAGGACAAGCGCCTTATCCCGAGCGCACATGGCATCCAGCATGTCAAATATCTTGGCTTCTATGTCCTCACTGGTAACAGCGTAAACATCATCATCGGTGATCTCATCCCGGTCACCAGCATATGCCACGACCTTTTCATACTCCGTACGTAGCCTGTCATAGTCTGTGCCGGCACGGTCAATGATCAGTTCGATTGTGCTCTTCCTGATCTTTTTCTTTGAAGCATTAAAACCTTTTGCAAGCCACATGACAAGAGTGTTCTTATCATCGGGAGCACATTCGCATGCCTTGCCCTTTGCTGCAATTGCCTTAAATATCTTTTTAGTCTTATTTGCCTCTTCCTCAAAAAAAGCCAGGCAGGTAGTCGGAGGAAGATCTGCCAGG
>SVDE01000113.1 GCA_015057955.1 Lachnospiraceae bacterium
GATGATCTCTACCGCGCTGCTGCCGAACAGCATCGGGAGCGCGAACAAAAGTCCTGATATGAACTGGCTGCTCACATCTCCTCTCACACGGTAGATGCCGGGCTCGAGCCATCCTCTTATGGTCACCGACTCCGGCCCCTGGTCGATCTCGATCCCGCGCGATTTAAATATCTCAGCATATACGCCGATGCCTCTTTCCATGAGCCGGCCGGTTCCTTTAAAGACTCCGCCGCCTGTGAGCGCGAGTGCTATCGGTATGAAAAACCTGAGCGTGCTGCCGCTCTCCCTGCAATTGTAAATGGGAAGGTCATCGGGTTCCGGCTTTCTGCCTGCAACACCTTCCACTTTGCATGTGGTTCCCTCCAGCGTCACTTTTCCGCCGAGCGCTTCTATGCAGTCGATCGTGGCCAGTATGTCCTCGCTTAACGCGATCCCCCTTATCGTGCTCACTCCCTGCGCCAGCGCAGCGCATATGAGCAGCCTGTGCGCATAACTCTTCGAGGGCGGGGCTGCGACCGTCCCGTGTGCGTATCCTTTTTCTATCCTAATGTTCATCTATCCTTCAGTCCCAGTGCTTCCAGCACTTTTTCAGTTACCTGCTTTATGCTGCCTGACGCGTCAATGGTAATGTCAGCGCAGCTTTTGTAAATGTCATATCGTTCATTAAATCTTTTTTCGAGCGCTTCCCTCGAAGATGACAGCGGCCTGTCGTCCGTCGATATCAGCTTATCCAGCGGTCTGTCCAGGAAAATGACAACACCATTCCTCTTAAGATCTCTTACATTTTCCTTTCTCAGGACCGCGCCTCCGCCGGTTGCTACCAGCATTCCGTCACGCAGGGCTATGCTTTTTATCGCCTCGCTCTCCCTGTCGCGGAAAGCATTTTCTCCTTTGGCAGCAAAATAGTCTGCTATGGGCATGTTTATCTTGCTTATGACCATCCGGTCTGTGTCGGTCAGTTCCCTTCCGAGGCATTTGGCGAGGTTCTTCCCTATCGTTGTCTTGCCGCAGGATGGCATGCCGGTAAGGATTATGTTGCGCTTTGCGTTAAGGACGTTTTTGTATGCGCGGTCTATCACTGCGTCATCCATTTCCCTTGAAAGGAAAGCTCCGCAGGCATATACCGCCTGGGCTGACAGCATGTACAGCCCTCCTTCCGCCGGGATCCCTCTCTCCTGTGCATCGAGCACGAGATTGGTCCTGATCGGATTGTATACTGCATCCACTACTCCTTTCAGTTCCGGAAACCGGCTTATGTCTATCGACCTGCCATCGGCGTTCGGATACATGCCGGCAGGCGTCGTGTTGATGATGATCTGCGCATCTGCGTGGTCTGAGTAAGCGTCCTCATATGTTATGGCTCCGTCATTTCCCCGCCTTGAGACACGGAATATCTCCCCGGCCTTAAGGCTTTTGGCTACCGCCATGGCGGTCCTCGATGTTCCGCCGGTCCCTAATATCAGGACCTTGCAGCCTGTAAGGTCAAGCCCCAGCTTCCTGATCAGTGCGCTCATTCCGGCGAAGTCAGTATTTCCGCCCCAGAGGTGCCCATCTTTATTGACGATCGTATTGACTGCGCCTATCGCTGCTGCCTGATCGCTGATCTCATCCAGATACGGGATGACGTCCTGCTTGTAGGGGATCGTCACGTTGATCGCCTTAAAGTCCTTTGCCCTCATGAAGGAGTCAAGCTCTTCCTTCGGGATCTCCTTCAGTTCATATTCATAATCCGCTATCTGCGCGTGTATCTCGGGGGAATAGCTGTGCCCGAGGTGTTCTCCTATAAGTCCGTACTGCATCTTTTCCCCTCTCATGCCAGCCAGTCTGTGCCGTAACGCGTACAGAGCATGTCGCTTATCACGATGGCGGTAATACTGTCGATGACCGGGCAGATGCGCCTGATGATCGCAGGGTCATGGCGGCCCTTTGCTGTCATTTCTATGTTCTCACCCGTAATGAAGTTCACGGTCTGCTGAGGTCTCGCTATCGTGGGCGTAGGCTTGACCGCGCAGCGGAATGTCACGGGCATTCCGTTTGTGATACCGCCGTTTATGCCGCCGTTGTTATTGGTCAGCGTATGATACCTTCCATCTTCTACGCGGATCTGGTCATTTACTTCGCTTCCCCTCTTAAGGGCCATTTCAAATCCGGCGCCGAACTCTATTCCCTTGACCGCGCCTATTCCGAATACCGCATGTGAGATCCGGCTTTCAACGCTGTCGAACCAGGGTTCTCCAAGACCGGCTTCAAGCCCGGTTACTGCTGTCTCGGTGATGCCTCCGATACTGTCCCTGTCTTCCCCGGCAGCGACTATTGTCTCATATATCTTCTCTCCCGCCTCATCATCAAGGACAGGGAACATCTTCGTCTGAAGGGACGCGATGTCTTTTTCATGGTCATCAAACGCGCGGTCGCATATGTCTTTGCAGCGCGCTATGTGGGTTCCGATGAGTATGCCCTTTTTCTCCAGCGCAGGCAGGAGTATGCCTCCCGCGGCAACGACGGCAGCTGTTATCCTTCCGGAAAAATGTCCGCCGCCCCTGTAGTCTTCAAATCCGTGGTACTTGGCATGTGCCGCGAAGTCTGCGTGCGAAGGGCGCGCCGGGCCGTACTCATAGTCTTTGCTCCTAAGGTCAGCATTTGGAATGATGATCGTGACCGGTGTCCCGCAGGTCTTTCCTTTGAATACTCCGCTCACTATGCGGAAATCATCAGGCTCTTTCCTTGGCGTATCAGTGGCCATGGACGGCCTGCGCCTTGAAAGGTACATTTTTATCTTTTCCTCATCGACATCGATCCCCGGAGCCAGTCCGTCGATCACTGCTCCGATGGCTTTCCCGTGGCTTTCCCCGAACAGAGTTACCGCTATGCTGTTTCCGAATGTGTTCTTCATGTCGTATCCTCCGCTCATCCTCAGCGGCTTTCAATGTATTTTCTTATCTGCTCCGGCCGGACTTCTACTATCTTGCAGTCTCCTATCTCCGGAACATAAATGACGGAAATGGTCTTTTTCTGCATCTTTTTGTCATGCAGGACATACGGCATCAGATCGTCCGCGGATGCTGTGCAGCTTACAGGAAGTCCGTACTTTTCAAGCACTGCCTGTATCCGCGCGCCGGCTTCCCTGCTGCTCATCGGGAGCATGCCCATGGCAACGCACTCGCCGTGCAGGAACTCTCCTTTGTAGAAGCCTTCTATAGCATGGCCTATGGTGTGGCCGAAGTTAAGTATCTTCCTTATCCCTGCTTCTTTGGGATCCTGCTCGACCACGTATTTCTTGATCAGGAGCGCTCTGCAGATGATGTCCTCAAGATCCTCATTCAGGTCTTTGCTCTTTTCGATCTTCTCGAAGAGATCTTCGTCACATGTCGCAGCCATCTTTATGGCCTCCGCAAGTCCTGCCATTACCTGTCTTCTGTCAAGGGTTCCCAAGGTATCGGGGTCTATGACAACGGCTTTCGGCTGATGGAATGCACCTACTATGTTCTTTACGCCCTGGAAGTCTACGGCAGTCTTTCCGCCTATTGAAGAGTCCACCTGGGAAAGAAGTGTAGTCGGGACGTTATAGAAGTCTATCCCCCTCATATAGCATGCCGCGGCAAATCCTGTCATGTCTCCAACCACGCCGCCGCCCACGGCGACCACGCAGTCTTTCCTCGTAAGCGACGCATCCAGCATGGCCTTCAGGATATCGCCCAGATGGTCCATGTTCTTATTTGCCTCTCCCTGCGGGAGCGTGTAGATATGCGCGTCGGCGCACTGCGAAGCTATTGCCTCTGCATATGCTGCGGGTACTCCGTCATCCGTAACTATCAGTACTTTTCTATCAAGGTCCATGTACCCGGCAGCCTTTTTAAGAGCGCCGCGCTCCACAACTATGTCGTAGCTGTCAGGACCTAATTCCATTCTGATGATCATGTCAGCCCTCTTCCTCAAATGCTCCAAGGAGCCTTAATTTCTCACACATGACTGACAGCTCCCTGATCGTGTTCTCGCCGTTATTGTCAAATATGTCGCCTTCAGCCTCAATATAGAAATAGTACTCAAATACTGATCCCTTGAGCGGGCGGCTCTTTAAGTTCCTCATGTTGAAGCCGTGTGCTCCAAGTATGTTCAGCGTCATCGCAAGGGCTCCCGCCTCATTCTTAACTGAAAATACTATGATGAAGCCGGTCTTCTTTCCTGCCAGGCTCGCCGCCGGCACCGGCACTCTTGAGAACGCCGCGAATTTTGATGTGTTGTTATCGGCAGTGTTTATCTTCCGCTCCAGTATCTCAAGTCCGAAGAGCTCGGCAGTGTCAACCGAGGCGATCGCCGCGATAGACGGATCTCCCTGTTCCTTAACATACTGCGCCGCTCTTGCGGTATTTACATATTCTTTTGTCTCAAATCCGTGAGCCTTTATGAACTCATCACACTGCATGAGCGCCTGAGGATGGCTGACAACTGTCTTTATGTCCGCGATCCTCGCTCCCGGCAGCGCTATGAGACTGTGTTCTATGGAAAGGTTGCACAGCCTGTTTATGTGGAGCGGACCTTCAAAAGCAAGATCCATCACAGCTCCCACGTCTCCGGCATAGCTGTTCTCAATTGGCAGGACTGCAAAGTCCGCTTTTCCTTCCACCACGGCATTATACGCGGGCTCGAAGTTCGAGCAGGAGATGAGCTGCGCGTCAGGGAACATTTTCTTTGCCGCCATGTATGCGTAAGCTCCCTCGACTCCGCTGTAGCTGACCTTCAGCCCCTCCATCAGCCTTGTCTGATAATCGCATGACAGTCCGATCAGCGCTTTCTGGAAGTTCACATAATATGCCTCGATCTCGGGATCATTTATCCTTTCAGCGCATTTCGCGTAGATCTGTGCTTCGCGGTTTTCGTCCTTGACGGGGAGGCCGCACTCCATCTTGTACTCTGCGACCTTCCTGCTGACTGCCATCCTCTGCTTGAAGAGTTCAGCCATCTGTTCGTCTATCTCATTTATCTCTTTTCTGTATTCTTCTATGTTTCCCACTGTTCTGCCTTTCAAAATGTATACAGTTTCCCACTATAAATAAGTATTGTAACATCATTTTCCTCTTATGTAAAAACTTTCGTGAATGCATTGCCGAACACAGATTTTTCGGATTTTTATATTATAAGTTATGGTATATTAGTTTTAGTTATTTACCCGGAGGAAAATATATCATGTTCGACTGCATCATAATAGGAACCGGTCCGGCCGGCCTTTCAGCCGCACTTAATCTCAAGATACACAAAAAGGATTTTCTCTGGTTCGGATCCAGAAATCTGAGCACAAAGGTGCAGACCGCTGAGAAGATCGCCAACTACCCGGGACTTCCCATGGTATCAGGCAAGGAGCTTTTCGAGGCATTTGACTCCCAGCGCGAAGCCGCGGGGATCGAGATCACTGAAAAGACTGTGACGAATGTCATGAAGAACAATGATTACTTCATGGTACTCGCCGACAACCAGATATATGAGAGCAAAACAGTGATCCTGTGCATGGGCGTCATGACTTCGAAGCTCCTTGAAGGCGAGGATGAATTCCTCGGCAGAGGCCTCAGCTACTGCGCCACATGCGACGGCATGTTCTATAAGGGCAAAAAGATAGCCGTCATCACTAATGATAAGAAATATGAGCACGAGGTGGAATTCCTCGCAGACCTCGCCTCGGAGGTTTTATATTTCCCGACTTTTAAAGACAGCGCCGTGGACAGGGAAAATGTTACTATAGTAAATGACGTCCCCACGGCCATAAGCGGCGGAATGAAAGTCGACACCCTTAAACTGAAGAGCGGCGATGAGATAAAGGTCGACGGCATTTTCGCTCTCAGGAACGCGATCGCTCCCTCAAAGCTCGTGGCAGGGCTTGAGGTACAGGACGGCCACATCGCCGTATCACGCGACTGCTCAACAAACATCCCCGGATGCTTTGCCGCAGGTGACTGCACGGGCAGGCCTTACCAGTATACAAAAGCTGTCGGAGAAGGCAATGTTGCCGCCCACAGCTGCATAACATATCTTGCACTGAACAAATAACTTCTTCGGAGGATCTGCAATGAAAGACAAAAAACCAAAGAAACTCATACCTGTGATCACAGCTCTCGTTCTTGTGCTTGCACTGACGGTCGGCACAGGATGCGGCGGATGCCTTGGATTAATTGGATGTGCCGGCTGTGTCGGCTCATGCATCTCAGCCCTTGGCGGATTTGACCAGGATGACATTTTAGATCCCGACGATTGGGATTTCACTCTGCCGACTCCCGAGCGTCCCACAGAACCCGAGACTACGACCTCATCACGTCCCGACGATCCTGCTCCAAGGCCTTCAAGCGGTGTTTCGATCGGTGACGGCTCATTTGTCTATGAGGAATATGACCCGACCGACTTCTATGCCAAATGTGATGAGCTTAGAGAGCTTGCGGCCGGCAAGGATGCCGACGCGATCAACAGCCTGTATGACGAACTGTACGAAGAATACAAATACATAGACGAAGACAGCTCCATACTGTATGTGGCTTACTCCCAGGATCCCGCGGATGAATATCTGTCCGAGCAGTACCTCGCATTCGATGAGATGATCCAGGAAATCTACGACTATCTCATGACATCCATATACGAAGTCTGCCAGGGTCCCAGCGCCGATGCGTTCAAAAAACATGTCGGTGAAGAATACTTCGAGGTTTACGAAGAGTATGAGCCCATGACAGATGAACAGGCTGATCTGTACAAGCGCGAAAGCGAGCTTGTCGACCAGTACTATACAGAAATAGAAGAAGCCGAAGACGAGGGAACTCCCGATTCAGAGCTTGTCGGTATCGTCGGGCCCATCTATCTGGAGCTGGTTCAGGTAAGGACCCAGCTTGCGAAGTCATACGGATATGACAACTACGCGGATTATGCCGACGAGAACATTTACTGCAGGGATTTCACCGGTAAAGACGCTGCTGCCTTCTGTGATACCGTCAAGAAGTTCTCAGCCGATTATTACGATCTTCTCTACAACTCATCGGCTTACTACTCACCTTACTATATTAATGAACGGACATCTACAAAGGAGCTGCTCACTGACCTCAGGACTTATGCCGGCAAGATCAGCACCTACGCTGCCGATGCCGCTGATCTTCTTATAGGCGACCAGCTTTATTCCATAGGGGATGGCGACGAAAGGATGACAGGCGCTTACACCATCTCCTTCGCGAAGAGTGATGTGCCTTTCCTGTTTGAGACTGCCGACGGAAATGTTACCGACTTCTGCACTCTCAACCATGAGTTCGGACATTTTACCGCTTTCCACAATAACATGAACCCGAACATCCTGGTCTATTCATATGGTTCTCTTGAGCTTTCCGAGATCCACTCCAATGGTCTTCAGAGTCTGTACTCATACTACTTTGATGACATTTTCGGAAACCTTGCAGATACGATGGAATCTTATACAGTCATCAATCTGCTCTCAAATGTAGTGGACGGATGTCTCTTTGATGAATTTCAGAGAGAGATATACGCTAACCCTGACATGACTCTGGACGAGGTCAACAAACTGTACAACGACCTTTGCAAGGAATACGGTGATACATACTCCACAATGTACGGCGATGCTGACTACTGGTGGATCCATGTATCCCACAGCTTTGAAAGCCCGATGTATTACTTCAGCTATGCTGCCAGCGGTATCGTGGCACTTGAGATCTGGCTTGAGACAGAGACTGACATGGACAGCGCGATCGAGATCTGGGAGCAGCTGATCGAAGCCGGTTCATACAAATACGGCTACATGGAACTCCTTGACATGATCGGGGTAAGTGACTTCACCGACTCCACAACAGTGCTCATGACCAGCCAGGTGGCACTCGATTTCATAAGGAATCACTCAACGAGCTACTGATGTCTTATACATTACAAAAAGCAGCCCTTCGGGGCTGCTTTTTTTGTGCGTCCATATGTTATTGGTTTTGGGGGTTGGGGGCAGTTTACTGTTTCTTCAG
>SVDE01000114.1 GCA_015057955.1 Lachnospiraceae bacterium
TTGATCCCTCAAGGCAGACATCAGGTGTGCGCTATCTTGAAAAGAGCAGCCTGCTGGAAGATGTTTATGCCTTCAATGATTTTTCCCACGACGGGAAAAGCCCCGGCTGCAGGAAAAAGAAAGACATAACCCCGGATACAGGCAAGCCATATCTGATAAGCGAATGCAACGGCCACATGTTTCCTACAAAGCCTTATGACAGCTGGAGCAAAAGGCAGGAACATGCGCTCCGGCATGCGCGCGTAATGAACAGCGCAATGGCCGAAGGCGATATCGCAGGAATGTTCGGATGGTGCATGTTCGACTATGCCACCCACAAGGATTTCGGATCCGGGGACCGCATATGCTATCATGGAGTGACTGACTCATTCCGCAATCCCAAGCTTGCCGCATACCTATATGCAAGCCAGGCTGATGACCATCCTGTCCTTGAGATCGGATCCTCATTTGACATTGGGGACTATCCTGCAGGATCAAAGGGAGACATATATGCTTTTACAAATGCTGACGAAGTAAAGCTTTACAAGAATGACCGGTTTGTAGGTTCTTTTTCCGGAAGTGAGTTCAATTCTCTGCTCCATGGCCCCATACTAATAAATGACACCATCGGAGAACTGATCGGGGCTGAAAAGGGGTTCAGCGAAAAAGAAGCTGACCTGGTAAGGAGGCTTCTCCTTTCTGCCGAAAAATACGGATTTGAGCACATGCCCCTTTCCGATAAAGTCAGACTCCTATATGCGCATTTCAGATACGGCCTGTCCTTTGAACAAGGATACGCCCTATACGGAAAATACATGGGCGGCTGGGGAGATGAATCCGTGGTCTGGCGATTTGACGCTGTAAAGAATGGTCATACTGTAAAGTCTGTCGTGCGTGCACCCGGAAACAGGCTTCACATAGAAGCAGCAGCCACCTCCAATTCTCTCATTGAAGGCAGCTGCTTAGACATGTCGCTTATTCGTATTTCCATAAAAGATGAAAACGGCAATGCCGCTCCATATGCCCAGATCCCGCTGAAGCTGGAAGTCTCAGGCGTGATCGGACTTATCGGCCCAAAGACAATAACTGCTGAAGGCGGAATGGGCGGCGCCATCGTCAGAACATGCGGAAGTGCCGGAACAGGTACTCTTACAATATCATCAGACATGACCGATCCTGTCACTCTGACGTTTGAAGTAACCGCAGATCAGATATCCTGAACCAGATTGACTACCCATATCTTCGATCTTACCATGAAGAAGCCGGCAACCGATTTCAATATCTCAACACTGTTGACCAGCATGTAGATGGTTATTATGGGAAGTACAGTGAACCTCGTAAGACAGAATGCAAGTACAACGTAGCCTCCCCATGTCGCAATGAAATCAAACAGGAAGGTCAGAAAAACTTTCCCTCCGGATCTCAGCGTGAAATAGCATGAATTTGAGAACGCGCTGAACGGCAGCTGACATGCAAGTATGATCATCATGCTGGTAGCCAGGCTCTTTACTGTATCGGTAGTATTATAAAAATCAGTCATTGCCCTTGCGCACAAAACCAGCAGAGCTCCAACTACCAGGCTGAGAAGCACTGATAGTCTCGTGATCTTTTTAGCAGTTACCACTGCTTCATCTGTTCTGCCTGCGCCAAGATGCTGCCCTACGATTATGTTTATTACCGACCCGCAGGAAAATACACCGCACATGAACAGCTGATTTATGGTGCTCGCTATGTTGACGGCCGATACTACTTCAAGACCTCTTAGGGAATAACTCTGATTGAGCATCGCCATGCCGCCTGACCACAGCACCTCATTTACGAGCAGCAGGGAAGCTTTTCTCAATATCCCGCTCACCACTGCTTTTGATACTTTGAAAGATCTGTATAGTTCTTTGAAGAAAGGGAATCTGTCAGCCTTTACATGCGAATAGATCACCAATATGGCACATTCCGCAAACCTCGCTATCACAGTTGCGATGGCGGCACCTTCAACTCCGAGTGCCGGCGCACCGAATTTTCCAAAAATAAGGATATAGTTTCCGACAAGGTTTATCAGGACTGCAGCAATACTTGAGATCATCGGCAATACAGTTTCGTTAACTTCCCTGAGTGTGGATGCATAAACCTGGATAAACGCAAACGGGATCAGCTGGATCATCATTATGTGCATGTAGTCCATTGCATGGCCGTATGCGACCGAAAGATCCAATCCCTCATTTCCTTCATGAAGGAATGCGCTTACCAGATCACTTCCGCCAAGGAAGAGAACCGCAGCGAAAACTGCTGAAACTATGAGTCCGATATATATTTTCATCCTGACAGTATGGCATATGCCCCTGTCGTCTTCTTTTCCGCGGAACTGGGCAGTATAAATACCCGCTCCTGCCAGACCGCCGAATATCCCCAGATTGAAAATAAAAAACAGCTGATTGGCGATCGCAACTCCGCTCATGGGCTCGGTACCGACCTGGCCTATCATTATGTTATCCAGCAGATTGACAAGATTTGTCACTACGTTCTGGAGCACTATGGGGATGAGTATCTTAAATACGTTTTTGTAAAAGCCTGTTGTTTTCATATGCAGTTGCAAAGACCGGAAGAACTATTCTGTCCTTCCGGTCTTTTCGTTCAAAATAGTTATTATAAAATGTTTACTTGGTTATATTGTCCTGGTAGGTATACAAGGTATCACCCGGAATAATAAACTTAGCCCTGATATCGTCGAGGCTCGGGAATCCATAGTTTCCGCTTATGGTCCAGTTTCCAACGTCCATGCTGTACTGGTTGTATTCCTCTGTCCAGTCATCCTCATCAAATACGAGAACACCGTCATCAAGATATACATTATCAAATGAAATGGCAGCATATACCGTAAAGTCTGCGGAAGGAGCGCCTTCAGCGCTGACTGTGCAGTTCTGTTCGTAGATGCAGTACAGAGTATTGTTGTCCCAGCTGTATTCGCTCGGTGATGTGGAAACTCTGAGTATCGTACCGATCATGCTGTAACTGTTAGTCTTGATAGATGCATCATCATATGAGATGTACTCATTATAATAGATATCATCCGTAACAGTCTTCAGGTAATCCATGTCTGCAGCGCTGATCTGCGACGCATCAGTTATCAGTTCGGGAAGCCCCTCAACTGTATACTCATATGTTGTCTTTGAAGGGAGCATGCCATACTCTGACAGGAAATATTCATTAGCATAATCCTCATCAAGTGTGAATGTTACAACATCTCCGTTTGCCAGATCATAAGTCTTGTCAACGCTGACATAGTATTCATTATCCCTGATCGGCTCCGGTGAATTCTCAAAGCTGTATTCAATAATGCCAAACGGTGAATTTCCTGTAACTGTTATCTCGATATTCTCGAACGGATCAAACAGTTCTGCTTCTTTAAGGCCTTCTACAGTCATGGGGATCTTAAGCTCTCCGTCACTGTATGTTTCAGCATTAACTATCTTGACATTCATCAGTTCCTCGATCCCGGGATTGACAAACAGTACATAGTCAACAGTATCTCCGTTACTGAGGTCGTTATAGCCAAAATAATCCAGATAATAAATGATATTGTCGACCAGGAATTCTGAAGGTGTGCCTTCTTTTTCAAGTTCGCTCTTATACTTTCTGGTGTATTTCAGCTGCTCACCATAATCTGCAATGAGTGCATCATAATCATAATCAGCCTCAGCATTGCCGATAGTATCATATCCGTCGAATGTAGTCTTTACATACTTCGTGAAGTCTATCTCGACTTTCTTTCCGTCCAGGATCATGGGAAGAAATACCAGCACAAATAAAAGGATCAGGGCAATGAGGACAACTCCTGCCGCTATGAGTCCTATGATAAGGCCTTTCTTTGATTTCTTTTTAGGCTGGTCAGGCTGAACCGGCTGTGCCTGAGGCTCAATAGGCGGTACAGGCGGTACAGGCGGTACATACTGCTGCTGGACAGGCTGGGTGTATGTCTGCTGTTGGTAAACAGGCTCAGATACAGGGACCTCTGCTGCAACTGGTTCCGGCTCAACTGCTCTTTCCACAGCGGCTGCTGCGGCAGCTGCCTCAGTTTCTACAGCCTGAACAGTTTCCTCCGGCTTAACAGCCTCAGGAGCATCAAGCTGCATTCCGCAATACTGGCAGAACTTGCTGCCATCAGGTAATTGGGCTCCACAATATTTGCAAAACATTAAAACCTCCTCACCGCGCATTATTGCGCTTTTCGATCTGTCTGCTTATACAACCTAACTATATATCACACAGGCAATAAAATCAATGTATTAGTTTCGCTGCAGATCACATGACAAGAACCGTTTCTTCCTTCCTGAACGCAGTGATAAAGCGAAGAACCGCTGAGTATATCAGCCCGATGGCGTAGATCAGGCTTACGGTCGCTGCCGATCCCGAAAACAGCATTCCTGCAATTGCGATCAATATGATCACTATGCCGCGGATAAGTTTGAAAAACCACCCCGGCGCATGCATCTTGGCCGCCTCAACCGCACGGAGAATGCTTATGACACCTGAAAGCACATAGTAAAACAGCAGATAGATCATTACATACTGCTGCGGTATCGAATTTACCAAAAAAGAAAGCAGCGCCAGATCAAACAGTATCACGCCTTCCACAAAAATGATCCCTCCGCCTACCATGTATCTGGCCATGGTCAGATAATAGATGATCTGTTTTACGGAATAAACCAGCAGCGATGCGGCAAGTATCATCAGTACTATCAGATATCCTTCATCCCTGATGAGCATTATTATCAGCGCTGCGATTACATATATCAGACCTAATACGACATTGATCACTCTTTTCAGCTTATTCATGCCCGATCACCTGCCAATCTGTTTCCCGATCCGGCTATTTTTCCCGTAATCATTTTTTTCTGGGCAAATGCGGCAGTTATGAACTTTCCGATAAACGTCCCGTTTTTCTCATCAGCCGGAGCTTTCATGTATTCGCTCCGATACTTTTCAATGTCAAAGTCTTCAATTGTTTCGCCGGACAGCTCCTCTCCAAGTGTCTTCCATTCCTCAGATGCACTTAGCTGCCTTATATTCAATATGGTTTTGATCTTTTCTTCCAGCGGTCCCACCGAAACTGTATCATATCTGTCTGTTTCAAATTTACTCTCAGGATCACGCAATGTTTTCAGGGCATATACCATCTGACAGAAAGCGCGGTAATAATCTGCCGGGTTATCCTTTATGATCTCCTCATAACCGCCCCAGGCAGGAAGATACCTGTATTTCATGAAGCTGTAATCCGGCAGATGCCCTGCCCTTCCGTGTCCAAGGTTCATGACCGAAGTTTCACTCGGATGGAACAGGCTTGCTTTGTATTTTCCTGTTTCCGGATCATCGCCGCCGGACTTTATGGAAAAGTTTATCTGCCGCTCACTCCCGTCCGGCAGTATCTCATACATGTAATGATTGGTGTTGTTTATGACGAGGGAAGGCGTTCCCGCGAAATACATGTGAGCCCATGTATCTGCAAGCACATGCATGGCTATTCCGGCTGCCTGAAGGCTTCCGCCTTTTGCCAGAGCCACTGTATCTGCTATAAGTTCCCCGTTCGGCCCGCAGATAAGTCTGTATCTGTCCTTATATCTTTTTGTACCTCTCTTTATGTCCGCTTTCAGGTCACGCGGCAGGAAATGGAATGATGCCCATACCCCGGTAATCTCCCTTATGCTGCCGGCGTCAGTACCGGCATCCGCCATTTCAAATATAAGCTGCGTAGTGGCCGCAGCGTGCGGCGCCCCTATACTGGAAAGCAGTGTTTCAGAGCACAGGTCCACAAACTGTGCGCTGTAACAGATATCCATACATTCTAAGTGTTCATAACCTGCCAGAAAGGCTGCGCAGTATGTTGCATAGTAATGAAAATCTTCCTGCATCAGTCTCCTCCGTTATGCTGTTTTTTTCGTAAGCGATCTGACTTTAAAGACCGCTATCACGAGACACAGCATGCCAAACAATGATGATCCTTCAAAAATGAGCGAAGCTGCCTTTTCAATGAACGATGCCTCATCCGGTAAAACTATCACGAAAACAATGCTGGCTGCCGAGATCAGCATCATTAAAATGGTTGCCGCAATATAAAGGTTTCTCTTCTTTCCACCTGCGCTCTCTGACCGTGCTGACAGCCCTATCAGCAGCCGGATCCCGATATCTGCGCAAATAAATGTCCCGACTGTCACGATGGCAACGGCGATCGCTGCCGGGCGCGGCATGGATACATCTGTAATTTCCTGCCAGGACCCGGGAACCAGCAGATACGTAAGGATCAGTTTTATGGCTCCCCATATCCCGAAAGCGATCACACCGGTCCCGGCGGTTCTTAATATATCCTGATATTTTCTGAGTTTTTTCTGCATTGCTCCTCCGCAATTGACAATTTCCCATTTTTCTTTAAAATCAGATTATATTATACATTTTGCAAAGGAAAATGACATGGCAGTTTTTGATTTCAGCAATGACACAACCAATAAACCGATCGAAGTCAGACAGACTTATGAACTGGAATATACAAATACTCCTGCTGCGACACCGGAGCATCCGATCCTTGTGATAGATAACTCCTCCGCACTGCTGTCCGGGATGACAGCCGGGATGTTTCTTCCTCCTTCAAAGGGCTCAGGTTTTGTATGCGAAGACAGTGATGTCACTAACGATGTTCTCCGTGTTGACGCCCGTTTTGAGAGTCTTCTCAAATGGCTCGGCGACAACCGCATAATGGTCATGCTCTCAGGAGAAACGACTGATGCGGGCTTTGCCGTGCTGGGCATACAGGAAATGGGAGTTCAGGTCAGAGGTGCAAGGCTTTCCGCTGAAAACGGTTTCCTGCAGTTCATGATGGGCAGACTCTTTCAGAGTGAAGCTCCCGTATGGTCTCTTGCAGACGATGAAAATCTTGAAGCCGCAGACAGCATGAAGCTCACAAGCCTTCAGAGCATAACCGACTATCTGACCTGTGCCGGAAATACACTGCCTGAAAACATCCGCATGTGGGCAAGACGGAACCTGGCTGTCGCCAGATCAGCTGAGGTGACTCCCGAAGAGCGTCATCACGCCCAGAGGGCTCTTTCGATCATGCTGAACATTCAGTGGAAAAATACGGAATTCGAGCCCATCGACCCTGTATGGGCAAGGAAGATCCTTGATGAGGAGCTTTACGGCCTGGACCGCGTTAAGCAGAGGATCATTGAGACGATCATACAGATAAACCGTACCCATACCCTGCCTTCTTACGGCATTCTCCTTATAGGTCCCACCGGAACCGGAAAATCGCAGATAGCCTATGCAATCGCGCGTATCCTTAAGATAGCCTGGACGAATCTTGAGATGAGCTCAATTAATGACCCGGAGCAGCTTACCGGCAGTTCCAGGATATATGCCAACGCCAAGCCCGGACTCATAATGGAAGCTTTTGCGAATGCTGAGAGTTCAAACCTGATGTTTGTGATCAATGAGCTGGATAAAGCTTCCGCAGGACGCGGAAACGGCAATCCCGCTGATGTCCTGCTGACTCTTCTCGACAACCTCGGATTTACCGACAACTATATTGAGTGCAGGATACCGACTGCCGGAGTATATGCCATTGCGACAGCAAATGACAGAAGCGCCATTAGCGCTCCGCTGCTCTCAAGATTTGCCATCATTGAGCTTCCTGATTACACAGAAGATGAAAAGCGGGTCATCTTCAGGAACTTTGCCATGCCCAAGGTACTTAAAAGAATAGGACTGCGCAGTGAAGAGATAGTCATCACTGACGAAGCCCTGGACGTCATTATGTCTGAATATAAAGGTACTGCCGGCATAAGAGACATCGAGCAGATGGCCGAACACATCGCTGCCAACGCTCTATACCACATTGAAGCCGATGGCGAAACC
>SVDE01000115.1 GCA_015057955.1 Lachnospiraceae bacterium
TGCACGATCATCTTCATCAACCAGCTCCGTGAGAAGATCGGCGTATTCTACGGCCCTTCCGAAACCACGACAGGTGGACGCGCGCTTAAATTCTATGCTTCCATAAGGATCGACATCCGCAGGATAGAATCACTTAAGTCAGGCGGAGAAGTGATAGGCAACAGAGTACGTGCTAAAGTTGTCAAGAACAAAGTGGCACCTCCTTTCCGTGAGGCGGAATTTGATATCATCTTCGGTGAGGGCATTTCAGCAGTTGGAGACATCCTTGATGCTGCCGTTGACCTCAACATAATCAATAAGAGCGGCGCATGGTATTCCTATGAAGGCGAGAAGATCGGACAGGGAAGAGAGAATACCAAGGCATATCTCAAGGCGAATCCCGAATTCTATGAGAGGATCAGGGCTATCGTCAGAGCCAAGATGGGTTTTGACGGCGTTGAGATCCCGGATCCTTCCAAGGAAGTCATCGAGGAAATGCCGGACAGTGAGCTCTCAGGTATAACCATGGCGGAACTCAATCCTGATGATCTTGATATCGACTGATCAGACCATAGTATAAAGACCGGCCTTGTCTGTTATCAGACAGGGCCGTTTTTTTGCATTTTCTTTATGCATGATCAACAAAATAATCCTTGTTAAATGGCGTTCCATCAAGTAAAATGATATAAGGCAATAAATTTGGAGGTATTCAATTATGAATGTTTACAAGACTGAAAATGTAAGAAACGTTGTTCTTCTGGGCCATGGCGGAGCCGGAAAGACATCGCTTGTTGAAGCAATGGCTTTTACTACAGGTCTCATCACCAGAATGGGCAATATTGCTGACGGCAATACCATCAGTGACTTCGATAAAGAAGAGATCAAGAGAAAATTTTCAATCAATTCAAATATAATCCCGATAGAGTTTAACGGAATAAAGATCAATATTCTTGACACACCAGGATATTTCGATTTCGTTGGTGCTCAGGAAGAATGCCTCGGCGTAGCTGACGCTGCAGTCATAGTCGTTGATGCTAAATCCGGTATCCAGGTTGGAACACACAGGGCATGGGAGTTCTGCGAGAAGTTCTCACTTCCCCGCGTTTTCTATATTTCAGGAATGGACAACACTGATGTTGATTACATGCAGGTTGTTAACGACCTCAAGGAGACATTCGGCAAGAAGGTATGTCCTTTCCATTTCCCGATCCTTGAAGGCGGCACCCTGAAGGGTTATGTCAATGTCGTACGTATGGCCGGCAGACTTTACAATCCTGACGGATCATACAATGTCTGCGATGTTCCTTCGGAAAGCGAAGACAATATCAGCGAAGCCCGTGACATGATCATGGAGGCTGTTGCTGAGACATCTGAAGAGCTTATGGATAAGTACTTTGGCGGTGAGGAGTTCACCTTCGAAGAGATCATGGCAGCTCTTAAGAACTCAGTTACAGACGGAAGCATCGTTCCCGTACAGCTTGGTTCCTCGATCAAGAACTATGGCGCAAAGATGGTCCTCGAGAGCATCGAGCGTTACTTCCCGTCACCGGACAAGAGCCCGGTCAAGAAGTATGGCAAGCAGCTTAATACCGATGAGACATTCATCTGCGAATGCTCAGCTGACAAGCCTCTTGCAGCATATGTTTTCAAGACAATCATGGATCCGTTCATCGGTAAGTATTCACTTGTCAAGGTATTCTCAGGCAAGCTGACAAATGATGATACAGTTTACAACGCAGAGACAGGTGAATCAGAGAAGATCTCCAAACTCTATATCATGAGAGGCAAGAACTTCGAAGAGATCAAAGAGATCCAGCCCGGCGACATCGGTGCCATTGCCAAGCTTTCACTTGCAAAGACACGCGATACTCTCTGCAGGAAAGACACCCCGATCGTTCTCACCAGATTCAAGATGGCTACTCCGTATACTTACATGAAGTACTCAGCAGCCAACAAGGGTGATGAAGACAAGATCGCACAGGGTCTTGCAAAACTCTGCGCAGAGGATCTTACTCTCAAGCTTGTTGCGGATGAAGAGAACAGACAGTCTCTTATCTATGGTATCGGCGATCAGCATCTTGATGTTGTCGTTTCCAAACTTAAAGAGAAATATAAAGTTGATGTAGTCCTTGAGAAGCCTGCATTCCCGTTCCGTGAAACTATCAAGAAGAGAGCGGAAGTTGAAGGAAAGCACAAGAAGCAGAGTGGCGGTCATGGTCAGTATGGTCACGTTAAGATGATCTTCGAAGCTTCAGGCGATCTTGAGACACCTTACATCTTCGAAGAGAAGATCTTCGGCGGATCAGTTCCTAAGAACTACTTCCCTGCAGTTGAGAAAGGTATCCAGGAGTGCGTTCTTGCAGGACCTCTTGCAAATTACCCGGTTGTAGGCGTTAAGGCTACACTTATCGATGGTTCATACCATCCGGTAGACTCCTCAGAAATGGCATTCAAGATGGCTACAAAGATTGCCTTCAAGAAGGGCTTCATGGAGGCATCTCCTGTACTGCTTGAGCCTATCGTTTCCCTTAAGGTCACAGTACCTGACAGGTCTACAGGTGATGTAATGGGTGACCTTAACAAGAAGAGAGGCCGTGTACTTGGAATGAATCCTACAGACAACGGCAAGACCTGTATCGAGGCTGACATCCCCATGTCAGAGCTCTACGGATACGCTACACAGCTCCGTTCAATGACTGGTGGATTTGGTGAGTTCGCTTATGAATTTGCCCGTTATGAGCAGGCACCTGCCGAGGTTCAGGAGAAAGAGATCGCTGCTCGTCATACAGAAGACGAAGAGTGATAATATCTCATCACGGTTTGATGATACCGCGCATAACCAAGTTGTTATGCGCGGTATTTTTTAGTATAATGCCCCCATGAAATACGACGTATTGATCATTGGCGGCGGAGCAGCAGGTCTTTGCTGCGCTGTCATGAGTAAGAAAACTGATAATTCTGTTCTCATTATCGAGAAGGGCGACAGGGTTGGCAAAAAGATCCTGTCTACCGGCAACGGCAGATGCAACCTTACCAATGCATACTGCATGCCGGATCTCCTGGATCGTAATCCCGAAGGCATTCATCCTTTCTTTTCATCCGGCGATGTCAGATTTGCCGATTCAGTTATCAAACGCTTCGGAGCTGAAGATACGATAGCTTTTTTTGAGAGCCTGGGCGTCCTTACAGAAAACAAGGAAGGATATATCTATCCGCGCAGCGAACAGGCATCTACGATACTTAATGCACTGCGTCTTGCCTGCGAGAGAAAAGGCATTGACACCGTGACCGGAGTCAGTGTTGATTCCATAAAGAGGATTTCCGCTCCTGACGGATATGTATTCCTTGTAAACGGGAAATACAGATGCAGGAAATGTGTGATATCCGCAGGCGGAATGGCCGCTCCGAAAACCGGATCTGACGGAAGCATGTATAAAGTCATAAAAGACATGGGGCATACGATAGTAAAACCCATACCTGCACTTTGCGGGATCAATTGCGATGGATCATTTTTTAAAGAACTTCAGGGAGTCAGGAACTATTCGGCGATATCCCTGATGGACTCTGACGGTAAGGTGATCCTCAGATCGACCGGGAACCTTCAGTTTACAAAGACCGGCATTTCTGGCATTCCGGTATTTCAGTTGTCTTCTGAAGCAGGTAAGCTGCTTGACAATGGAACAGATCTGACCATCTGCATTGACCTGCTTCCCGAAATCGGAAAAGACAGACTGGCAGAGATGATAGATTCATATTGCTCGGAGATGAAAGCGGACGTGCTTCCGCCGGTCCTGAACAGCAAACTGTTAAATGTCTGCAGGAAGGCAGTCGGCAGAAAAGGCCTGACATTTGGACAGACGGCAGCTGAGGTTATCAAAGGATTTAAAGTAACACCTGTGTCGCTTTTTTCTTTTGAAGAAGCCCAGACAACTGCCGGAGGCGTTTCCACATACGAAATAAATGTTGATACAATGGAGTCAAAGATAATTCCGGGCATGTATTTTGCCGGTGAGATAATTGACGTGAACGGCATATGCGGCGGATACAATCTGCAGTGGGCATGGTCCACCGCTAATATAGTTTCTAAATCAATATGATCAGGATATCAGGCATAAAACTGCATATTGATCATGACCTGGCTGATATCGAATCAGCTGTTTTAAAGAAACTCAGGATCAGAAGATCTGAACTGGGATCCGTCAACATCATAAGAAGATCGCTTGACGCTAGGCATAAGGACAATATCAGATACGTATACACCGTTGAGATAACGACCGGCAGGGAAGAAGCTGTCCTTGCAAGGTTTTCAAAAGATCCTGATATTCAGCCCGCACCGGTTTCCGGTTATGTTCCTCCCATGCAGGGAAACAAGCAGATGGAACAAAGACCTTGTGTTATAGGAGCCGGACCTGCAGGACTGTTCTGTGCGTATTTTCTCGCCGAACATGGTTACAGGCCGATACTGATAGAACAGGGCGAAACGGTAGATGACAGGCAAAAGACTGTTAATGCTTTTCTTGAAGAAAAAGCACCGCTCGATCCGCTGTCGAACATACAGTTTGGTGAAGGGGGTGCCGGAGCATTTTCCGACGGGAAACTCATGAGCGCCGTAAAGGACATCAGCGGCCGTAAGACCGAAGTGCTTAAGATATTCGCTGAACATGGAGCACCGGAAGAAATAGTGTATTCAGCCAAACCGCATGTAGGAACAGATGTGATCTGCAAGGTCGTAAAAAGCATGAGGGAACATGTGATCGCCAAGGGTGGAACGGTCATGTTCAGGAATAGATTTACAGGCTTTACATGTGAGGATGGTAAAGTAGCTTCCATAACTGTATTGAATGACGGGAAGACCTCCGAGATCCCCTGCAGCGCGCTCGTTCTTGCAATAGGTCATTCCTCCAGAGATACCATAAAAATGCTGTATGATAATGGCCTGGACATTGAGGCAAAACCATTTGCAGTCGGTGTACGTGTACAGCACCCTCAGGAGGAGATAAACAAGGCACAGTACGGAGATGATCATCTGGAGCTCTATGGAGATCTGCTGCCTGCAGCTGATTATAAACTTACTGCAAAGACAGAAGACGGAAGGGCAGTATATTCATTCTGCATGTGCCCCGGAGGATATGTGATAAACTCTTCATCGGAACCGGGAATGCTCTGCGTTAACGGCATGAGCTACTCGGGACGGAAAGGGATAAATGCTAATTCTGCGATCATAGTGAGCGTCTCTCCTGATGACGTAGGAGCGGCAGATCATCCTCTGGCGGGAATTGACTTCCAGAGAGAAATTGAAAAGAAAGCCTATATTGCCGGAAACGGGCGTATTCCGACACAGCGGCTGGAGGATTTCGTAAAAGGGGAGAAAAGCCCGGAATTCGGCAAAATATCGCCTCAGACAAAAGGCTTTACGGTTTCAGCGGATATCAACTGCATCTTGCCCGGATTCATCTGCAAAGACATAAAGGAAGCCATGAGCATTTTCGGGAGGACGATACGGGGTTTTGATTCTCCTGATACATTGTTGTCGGCACCTGAGACCCGGACATCCTCACCTGTGAGGATACTTCGTGATGAAAGCCTTCAGAGTACCGCTTATAAGGGGATATACCCTTGCGGCGAGGGAGCCGGATATGCGGGCGGGATAACGAGCAGCGCCATAGACGGTATCAAGGTATTTGAGGAAATATATAAGACATACAGGCCATGTTAGCAAAACAGAAGGAATTGTGTTATCATAATCGCCATGAGTACAAGAGAAGAATTAAAAAATAAAAAGAGAATAGTCATCAAGATCGGTTCATCATCCCTGTTCCACATGGAAACAGGCAAGCTGAATCTTTTAAAGATCGACAGGCTTGCCAGGATACTGACAGATCTAAGCAATGCAGGCAAGGAAGTCATCCTGGTTTCTTCAGGTGCGCAGGCTACGGCCAAGAGCACACTGGGGATCACATACGGCAAAGACGACATCCCGCTCAGGCAGGCCTGTGCGAGCATAGGGCAGGCACAGCTGATAACCATCTACCAGAAGCTTTTTGCGGAGTATGGGAAGACGGTTGCGCAGGTACTGCTGACACGCTATACGATCCATTCGCAGCTCACCCGCACCAATGCCGCAAATACATTTAATGAACTCTTACAGCTTGGGGCGATACCGATCGTTAATGAAAACGATACTGTCACAACAGAAGAGATAGAATTTGGTGACAATGACTGCCTTTCAGCGCTGGTCGCTGTCCTTACGGAGGCAGACCTTCTGATAATCCTTTCTGACATTGACGGTCTGTTTGATGACAATCCAAAGACCAATCCGGACGCTAAGCTGATCAACGACGTATATGAACTTGACGAGCATATAATGGCTATGGGTAAAGGTGCCGGCTCCGATTTCGGAACAGGCGGAATGGCATCAAAACTTGAAGCCGCAAGGATAGCCGAAAGCGCAGGCCTTGACATGCTGATAATCAACGGAAATGACCTGCTCAACATCCCCCGTGTGATCGACGGAGAGAATATCGGAACATTCTTCCATGCCGCCCAGGGCAATACTTTCAAGTTCTCTGAATTTGACATAAAGGACTGATCATTTCATAAAAAATGAACATCAGGCTCATTAAAACAAAAAAGAATATCATCAATGTTTATCCGGTAGGGGACAGGATCATGGAACTTTCGTACAGAAAGGTCGGTGATTCTGTCTTTTATGGACTGAGTCTGTATGATCCGGATAAAAATACCATTCAGGAGATCGTATCCAACATACATGAAGACTGCTGGATACCGGTACAGAACTGCATCTGGGAATCAGGTGATCATTATTATGCCATTTATGACGGGAAGGAAGATAACGGGTCGATAACGGTTTATAAATACTGTACTGCAGACGGATCCGTAAAAGTTTTTTATTCGATCCCCGACAAGTTTCCGATGCCATCGGAAGACAGTCAGATCCGTCTCTTTGTCATTACGGAAGATCAGATAATCATACAGACTGAACTGAAAAGAGCCAGGAAAACTGAAAAGCTCATGGGTAACATAGAGTTCTTCCAGGTGCTCTGCAACGTCACGACCGGCGAGAGGACTGAAGTCAAGGATCTGAACCTGATAAATAACGGCATTAATACCATTATACCTGTCTCTTCGACTGACATAATGCTGAAGACCGGTTTTTCACATCTGGAAGATCAAAGGATAGAGCAGGATTCCGAAGCCGAAGCATTGATTGAAAGTGTCTATTTCGGAAGCCTTTCCATGTTCATTTCCTCTTTCAGGGATAAGACCACCATCGGATACAAACTGCTTGGCACAGCATATTTCAACAAATGCATCGTATCCCCGGGCGCGCAGGATGATTATATTTATTTTACGGTGATCGATCCGGGAGATAAGTCTTCGGAAACGGTTTTCTATGATCATGTAAATGATGAGACTTTCAGGTGCCTGCAGGAGGATGTTGACAAAGACAACCTGTCAAGGGCATATGTGATCGGGAATGTGCCATACATGCGAAGCAGCAGTCCGGAGCTGAATGTGTTCTTTAATGTGAAGACCAAAGAAAATGAGGGCATTTTCTATGATGAACAGTTTGCTGCAGTAGTCGGTAAACTGCTGGTGTTCACTTCGACAAAACATAACAGACGCAGCACGAGATTATATCTGTTGCAGGGCAGCAGGCATGTTCTTGAAGAGCATGGAAGGTATCTTAATGGCTGCTGCATAAATGATGATCATTACATATACATTTTCAAGAGATGAATCCTGTTGTATTTAAGATACTATATTATTTTCTGTCCTTTACCTGGGGGATCTTGTCAAATATAGCGGGTGCCATTATCGCTCTGGTAATGATCGTGACCG
>SVDE01000116.1 GCA_015057955.1 Lachnospiraceae bacterium
TGCTGATATGTGCCTGAAATATAAGAAGGCCGGCTGGGACGGCATGAGTTTCCGCTCCGACCGTTATATCGATGCCTCTACCAACCTTCGCAGCGATGAATACAACGGTGAGATTGAAAACCGTGCCCGTTTTCAGAAAGAGCTGTTTTCCGCTATCAAGGAGGCCTGCGGAGAGGATTTTATCATCGAGGCAGTCCTGATGGGTGATTCTCCTCACGGACATGACGCCCAGCTCCCTCATGGATATACCGAAGATGAGTTCATCCGGTTTGTAAAATATACTGAAGATGTAGTTGATATCGTGGAAGTCCGGGAAGCCTACGGCACCGGTTATCAGCGCTGCATGTGGAACTTTCGAGAAGGTCAGCACGAAGTCCTCGGATATGCAAAACATTTAAGGGAAGCCGGTTACACCGGCGCACTTGCGGTCAACGGTGGCTTCAACAATCCTGATGAAATGGAACAGATCCTTAAGGAAGGTGTTGTGGATCTGATCAGTACAGGCCGTACATTTATTGCAGAGCCGAAGTTTCTTCCAAAACTGCAGAGCAGCGGCAAGGAAGTCCCCTGCCCCTGCATCAGCTGCAATAAATGTCACGGCAATCAGAATAAACCAAATGTCTTTATCTGCTCTGTCAACCCCCAGGACTGCCAGAGCCACAGGCTTCCTGCAGTCATCAAACCGCCTATCGTAAAGAAAAAAGTTGCAGTCATAGGCGGCGGACCCATAGGCATGAGGACCGCCTGCTGGGCTGCAGAGCGAGGACACAGTGTTACGCTTTTTGAGAAAACGGATTTTCTGGGCGGAAAACTGCGGTATGCGTCCATGTATCCCAATAAATGGACAATGGAAAAATACAGGCTGTGGCTTATCGGAGAAATGAAACGCCGCGGAGTCGAGATTAGGACCGGCTGTGCTCCGGATCCCGAAGAGATCACAAAAGAGGGGTTTGACGCTTTGATCGCTTGTACCGGTTCCAGGGAAAAAAGGCCCCCTGTTCCCGGCGCGGACGCAGAAGGCATCTGGCTGGATGAGGATGTGTATGAAGGAAGAGCTGAGATCGGTCAGAAAGTTGTCTTTGTCGGCGGCGGTGTGGTTGCAACTGAAACCGCCATGTATCTGGCTGAACTTGGCAGAGATGTTACTGTGCTTACACGCTCTTACGTTCTGATGGAGGGCGAAGCCAGACATCACGGACCAAACCAGATGTGGCCGGTGATCATTGATGAACTCGGATATGGCGGAGTTGGCGGTGCATGGACGATCTATGATAATCTGAAGCCGGAATACGGCTCCACCACAATAAATATCGAGCCCGGAAAAGTAACCTATGTACAGAACGGTGAAACCAAGACCATCGAATGTGACTCCGTAATAGTCAGCGGCGGATATGAACCCTTAAGCGAAGAAGCTCTCCGCTACAGCTGCTGCACAAAAGAATTCTATATGGCAGGAGACGCAGAGAAAGAATCAACCTGCCTGGCAGACGGCAATTTAAGGGGGTACGGAAAAGCGAATTTATTATAAAAGCATCTTTACTTTTTCAGTCAAATACATGTGTTTCAGTTATGACCATGTCCATTTTTATGTCATGGGGTTCTGCGGGAATCGCGTCCAGCCTCTGCACTTCAAAGGCAACTCCGATCTTTGCGGCTTTTGTGCACAGCGGCAGAAACCTGTCATAATAACCGCTACCCATGCCCAATCTGTTCAGTTTCTCATCGAAACCTGCAACAGGGCAGATGATCAGGTCTATTTTTTCAGGCTGGATCACTTCTCCTTTTTCCCTGACCGGCTCCGTAATGCCGAAAGCACCCAGTGCCCACGAGTCCTCCCCGCCACCCGGTCTTATCGCGACCATGATGCCGTCATCCATGCAGAGCGGGTAAAGTAAAGTCTTGTGTCCGTCATGAAACGCCCCGCCTTCTTCAAGTTCATCCAGCTTCACTTCACCGCGTGTCCACTTATAGAGCATCACTGTCTTTGCCTTATGATACTCCGGAAGTTCAAAGACCTTCCTGCAGATCCGGGCAGATCTTTCAATCCGTTCTTCTTCCGTTAATGCATTTCTTGCTTTTATTGCAGATGACCGCATATATCCTCTATCCATGTTTTCAATATGATCTTTCTTCATCCTGCCTTATCCGTTCTGTCAATATATTTCAGATTATAACAACATTTTAAATAGTATCATATTATTTTTTGATTGTTGCTCCGGCAGATGTTATTATGACTATGCAGGGCTTCCTGATTCCCTGCGGAAGAAAGGATAGATTTTATTATAAGGAAGGATAAATATGGCAGACATATTAAAAGGAGCCCCGGTCGCGGAGGCGCTTACGGAAAAAATGAAGTCTGATGTGGCTGAGCTGAAATCAATAGGCATAGACCCTACCCTTGCCATTCTCCGTGTAGGAGAAAGACCTGACGATCTTTCATATGAAAGAGGAGCTGTCAAGCGTGCTGAAAAAGCCGGTGTCTCAATTAAACATGTGATCCTTCCTGCCGACGTAACGCAGGAAGCATTTGATGAGGCGCTTAATTCCCTGAACAACGATAACAGGGTCCACGGCATCCTGATGTTCAGACCACTTCCTGAGCAGCTCGATAACGAAAAAGCCAGAAAGATGCTGGCTCCTGAAAAAGACATAGACGGGTGTACAGACGGCTCTCTTGCCGGAGTGTTCACAAACACAGAAACGGGATTTCCTCCATGCACTGCCCAGGCAGCGATGGAGATACTTCATCATTATGGAGTTGAGATAAAGGGGAAGAAGGCTGCTGTCATCGGCCGTTCTCTTGTTATCGGCCGCCCTGTTGCGATGATGCTGATGCATGAGAATGCCACGGTTGTCAACTGCCACACAAAGACAGTTGATATTCCTTCAATAACCAGGAAGGCAGACATACTGATCGCCGCTTCCGGCGTTCTGAGATCAGTGAATTCTGCTTATGTCAATCCGGATCAGGTTGTCATAGATGTCGGAATAAACTGGGACGAGGAAAAGCAGGGATTTGCCGGAGATGTGGATTTTGACAGTGTTGAACCGGTTGTAAAAGCCATCACTCCCGTTCCCGGCGGTGTCGGAACAGTAACATCGAGCGTGCTTATATCCCATGTCATCGAAGCAGCTAAAAGATCAGTGATCAGATAAGACATGATCATTGTGAGACAGGGAGCAGTAGATCCCGCTCTACTGCTCCCTGTCCACGATCAGGTCCTCGATATTTTTATCTTTGTTCAGGATGTTCAGGTCGATATACTTCTCTCCGCCTGTATACCCTTCCAGTTCCCCTCTGTTCAGATATTGCCAGATATACCAGTCATCGCTGTAGTTCCAGCTTATCGGGGTGTACAGGCTGGAGATCCATTTGGGATACCCGTCAAATCCGCCTTTCAGATATTTTTTATAAAGATCAGGTCTGGTATATATCAGAGGCTTTACTCCGTACTCATTTTCAACCAGCTCCAAGAATGTTGTTAATTCTCTTATCACATCTTCCTTTTCTGGAGGGTTCTGCTCTTTGTCGCCGTAATATTCTATGTCGACTACGGGCAGCAACCTTCCATTTATGTCCGGGCCTACGGTATTGATGAAATTCTCAGCCTGGGTCCTTCCTTCACTGTCATATGAGAAGAAATGGTACGCCCCTGACAGAAGATCCGCATCTTTTGCATTTTTCCAGTTTTCGGCGAATCTGGAGTCCTGTGTATTGCTCCCTTCCGTCGCCTTGATAAAAATAAAACTTATATTCTGATCTTTCAGCTTATACATGTCGATGTCTGCCTGATACGAGGAAACATCCACGCCTATAATGCCGGCGTTTTCATTTACAAACCATTTATTTATAAAAACTTTCTTTTGTTTTGCCAGGACAAATACGGTCAGGAATACTGCTGCCATTATTACTATCAGCACAATTAACACGACCACTGCTCTTTTTATCCCTTTTTTCATGACTCCTCCGCATATATCCGGTTTACGGAACCTATGATATCACGTTTTATTGCATCTTTGGTATTTCTCATTTATTATCATAAATGTCTACAAAACTGGAAGGTTCAACTTATGAAGAAGAAACATACTGCGGCAAGAACTTTTTATTATTATGGCAGGGCGGTGATGAAGCACTGGCCGTTTTTTATTCTGGGCATCCTGGTCTCATTCGGCTACACTTTCTGCCTGACGTTCATAAACGCACGTGTAGTTGCCGATATCATAGATGCTGTCGGAAAAAGCGGCGTCAGCGCAGACAAGGTCTTCTCCACTTTCATGCCGTATATCTTCATGCTGATAGTTACCAACCTTATCGGACAGATCTGCTCCAAGCTCCAGGATTACTGTGTCTGGAAGCTGGAGATCCTGGTTTACTACGACCTGTCCACTCTGATATTCGATTCGCTCTCCAACCAGAGCATGACATTCCACAACAGCCGCTTCGGCGGAGCGCTCGTCAGCCAGACGAGCAAGTTTACGGGAGCATTTGAGCGGCTTACTGAGCTCCTCATGTACTCTCTTGTCCCGCTGATCTCAGCCACGGTGCTCACCATAGTGATGCTCGCTCCCCTTGTCCCCGTATATGTCATCATCCTGTCTGTCATACTGGTGATCTACGTCGTGGTCGTATGGCTTCTTTTCAGGCGTGCCCTCAGGCTCAACAGCCAGGCCGCCAGCGCGCAGAACAGGCTTTCAGGTGAGCTTTCGGACAGCATAACGAACATCCTCGCCGTTAAGACCTCCGGACGCGAGGCATATGAAAAAGGTCTGTTCACCCAGGCAAATATAGAGGTCCGCAAAGCCGACTCCAAGCGCATGCGCTCCACCATTTTCAACGCTTCCGTGGCCGCCGGAATTATCGTCATCATCATGTCGATACAGACAATTTTCGTTGCCGGAGGAAATGCGTGGTACGGTATCAGCGCCGGAACCCTGGTCCTTATCTTTACATACACCCACAACCTCACTCTCCGGTTCAACATGATCAGCCAGACCATGACTGTCATCAACAGATCCCTCGGCGACGCTGCCGAGATGACCCAGAATCTGGATGAGCCGCGCCTGGTCGATGACACCCCCGACGCTTCCGAACTTATCGTAAGCGAAGGAGCCATAAACTTCGAAGATCTAAGTTTTAAATATAACGACGGGATAAGCGAAGACGGGATAATCGACAAGGAGAGAACTCCCCTCAGCACAGAATACATTTTCGAGAATTTCTCGATGTCGATCGCGCCCGGAGAAAGGGTCGGCCTGGTCGGACGCTCAGGCTCGGGAAAGACAACCCTTACGAGGCTCCTCCTGCGTCTGGCTGACATCCAGGAAGGACACATTTACATAGACGGACAGGATATCTCCAAGGTGACGCAGGTCTCCCTAAGGCGGCAGATCGCATACGTCCCGCAGGAACCTCTGCTCTTCCACAGGACAATAGCGGAAAACATCGCCTACGGCCGTCCGGAAGCTTCATTTGAGGAGGTCAAAGAGGCTGCGCGCAAGGCAAATGCTCTGGAATTCATCGAAAAGTTGCCTGCCGGTTTCGATACCATCACAGGTGAGCGCGGAGTCAAGCTCTCAGGCGGCCAGCGCCAGCGCGTTGCCATAGCCAGGGCGATCCTTACAAACGCTCCCATCCTTGTCCTTGACGAAGCGACCAGCGCTCTTGATTCGGAAAGCGAAAGGCTCATCCAGGACGCTCTTGCCAACCTCATGGAAAACCGCACTTCCATAGTCATAGCCCACAGGCTCTCAACAGTCTCAAGACTTGACAGGATAGTTGTGCTGAAAGACGGGCAGATAATAGAGAGCGGAACTCATGAGCAGCTGATAGAAAATAACGGCGAATACGCCGGCCTGTGGGAACGTCAGACCGGCGCATTTAATGAGTAAGTTATAATTGTTTTACAGGCTTATGTCGGGTTTGTTGTCGCGCTGATAGGAACTCCAGTTTCCGTTCTCTATCAGTTCCTCTCTGGCGAGCTGCTCCAGCACGCCTTCAGTCTGGCCGCAGCGCCCTATCTCAGCGATCGCGGCATTATAAAACCGTTCAAGTTTCTGATGGTCGGAATGAGTCCGCGGCAGCGACAGCCTGCCGTAGTAATTCGCGACAAAAAGTGTAGCCGCAGATATCGTGCCCAGGAGGATCTTCAGAACGGTCCGGTAGACATTTACATCTGCCGGATGGAGCAAAGGTTTAAAAATGAGTCCTCCGCTGGTCAGTTCAAATATCACGGCTGCAAGATACAGCACAATGCTGAAGATCAGCGCAATGCGGACTATGCATTCGCTTGCCGCAAGCTCTTTCTTTGATCTTTGCTGCGCGTTCCTGTGATAATCCCGCTGCGGGATGACCCAGCAGTCAAGGATATCATGTTTTACATTCTGCTCTTCTCCGACCGACAGCACATCTGCAGCATTCCTTATCCAGGCTGTTTCCTCCTGCTGTGTCCAGCACAGCAGATCTGCTGCCTGAACGGCGCTTCCCGCATAACGCAGATATGCCTGTACCCTCAGGCATTCGGCAAGCGCGCGGAATTCTATGTATCTGCGGTGGCAGTCAGACCTGACTGCGTATTGTCTGCATCCCCACGCTGCCGCCAGCATCAGTCCGCATACCAGTATCATCCATACAGCCTCTGCTTCGTCATACATGAGGAAGGCAAATGTCAGCAGAGAGCTGACAACAGCTAACATGGCCAATATCAGGCGGTATCTTTCGGCATATTTCCGGCTCAGTTTCCCGGCCGCCCTGCTGACAGCATCCATTTTCATAAGAATGCGGTCATTTCCGGCGTCTTTTGGCAGACGCGAATTGTCATCCGGTTCAATTGTCTTTGCGCACCGGTTAAAGTCATCTGTTTTGCTCAGTATGTCCCGCGTGATCTTTGGACTGCCCAGGATATTGATCTCCCCTGCTGCCGCTCCTTCCCTGCGCGGGGATCTTATGTGGATCACTGTCCTGAATTCCGGCTGGATAGCGCTTCCCGCTGCCGGATAGTAATCCTCCCCCAGCGCGAATCTGACAGCCTCGGCGCTACCGCATGCTGCATCGGTACCGGGACCTCCGTCCCACAACGCAAGCAGCATGCTGCAGTGAGTTGCTATGTATATCCCCGCCTGCCTGAATTCAAAACTCCTTGTACTGCCTCCGGCGGGTTCTTCTTCAGTCGCGGGAGCGACAAAAACCTGCTCCGCCCTGGCGCAGTGATGAAGAAAGCGTTCTCTCGCCTCCCCTTCAAAATCATTCAGATAATCTTCCTTATCCCGGGGAAGGACCGCGATCAGAGGTATGCCCAGTTCTTCAGCTGCGTCAGCGCATATCATGTCCCCGCCTTCAGCCAGGGAGTTCAGCATGCACACAACTGAATCAGGGCATGTGTTCTGTAGCTTCACCAGTTCCGCCCTTACTGCGGACGAGATCTCAGGGATGTATTCTTTTGGGATGTTCCTGTGTCCTGTGACACCTACGACAACAGGGATCATTTGCCTATCTCAACAGCGGCGATATAGCCGGTCTTCGTAGCCTGGTCGACCTTGCCCGGAGCGATCGCGTCGCCGATCACGGTGAACGGGATGTCTCCTGCTGCCTCTTCGAGTTCTTTTGTGGGAACGGACTTCATTCCGAGCGCATGAAGGACTGTGTCGCACTCGATCTTCTTCTCTGTTCCGTCAGGAAGCTGGACCTTGACGAAATCCTTTCCGATCTCAAGGCACTTCGTATTCTCAAGGAGGGTCATGTTCTCCTTTGACATCTCGCGCACAAGTGCTTCGCGGTACATGCCGTATGCCTCATTTGCGACTCTCGGAAGCATCTCAACTACTGTCACTTCAT
>SVDE01000117.1 GCA_015057955.1 Lachnospiraceae bacterium
TTTTCCGAATCTTCTGATCACGGCACGAACTTCATGCTCCATCTGATACCTCAGATGTGTGTCGAGCGCTGAAAACGGCTCATCCAGCATTAGTATATCTGGCTCTCCTATCAGAATCCTTGCAAGCGCTGTCCTTTGCTGCTGTCCGCCCGAGAGCTGGGAAGGGTATTTCTTTTCCATGCCCTCAAGATGCATGGCCCGGATCATGGAGTCTATCTTTTCAACGTCCTTGCGGCCGTGTATGCCGCAGGATATGTTCTGGGCTACCGTCATGTTAGGAAAGAGCGCATAGTTCTGTAACAGATATCCAAGATTTCTTTTCTGGGGGATGAGGTTTATCTTCTTCCCAGAATCAAACAGAACCTTTTCTCCAAGCGCTATCCTTCCGCTGTCAGGCTTTACGATCCCGGCTATGCATTTGAGTATCGTGCTTTTTCCGCATCCGGACTCGCCAAAAAGGGCAAGCACTTCATTGCCCATCTCAAAGCTGACGTCCAGACTGAAATTACCATATTGTTTTTTAATATCTACACTGATCGACAAATCTTTTCTCCCGCTTTACCATCTGCTTTTTGCTTTTTCACTTTTTCCTGTGATCATGTTTGTCAAAGTAATTATGATCAGCGCTATGATCATCATGATGATGCACCAGATGCCTGCCGTCAGATAATCTCCGTCCTTTATTACATTTGCTATCCTTTGGGAAATGGTGCCTGTCTTGCCTGCAATATTTCCCGCCAGCATGCTGGTGGCGCCGTATTCTCCAAGCGCTCTTGCGAACGTGAGCACCGTTCCGCTTAAAATGCCGGGCTTAGCTACCGGCATGACGACTTTCCAGAAGATCTTTGTCTCGCTCATGCCCAGCGTCCGTGCCGCGTGGATCAATTCTATGTCCACCTGCTCAAATGCAGCCCTTGCATTGCGGTACATGAGGGGAAATGAAATGACCGAAGCCGCGATAATGCAGCCAAGCCAGGTCTGTACGACCTTGATGTTCAGGGATGCATACATCCATGCACCTAAAGGGCGCCTTAATGAAAAGAGAAGGAGCAGGAAAAAACCTGATACCGTCGGCGCCAGTATCATGGGCAGGATCAGAATGCTGTCCACTACCGATTTTACCTTCAGCGGAAGCTTTATGACCTGTCTTGCGACAAGTATCCCCAGAAAAAAGCATATGACTGTAGCAACAATTCCGGTTTTCAGTGAGATCCAGAAAGGGCTCCAGTCAAATTTTGAGATAATGCTGATTATTTCATTCATGGTCTTGTTCGGGTCAAACGGCGCCTGCCGCCTTTCGGCAGCAGGCGCAGCTTTTATTTAATAATGATAATTTAAAGGTTCAGTCATCAGTTGACTATGAAGCAGTACTCCTTGAAAGCGTTCTTACAGGTATCTGACTGAAGGAATGCGAGGAAGTCCTGTGTTGCGGCGATCCTTGCCTCATCTGCTTCGGGATTTGCAACCTGGCATACAGGATAGATAATCTTGCCTGTAAGGGTTCCGTCGTCCTGTGCAATGATCGTAAGGTCATCCTGATGAGCATAGTAATCTGAATAATAGATAGTTGCGATCTCAACAGATCCTTCAACCGCCTTTGCAGCTGCTACTTCTACGTCATCAGCCTCGTCGATCTCGATACCGCCTAATGCTGCTGAGATCTCTTCGGCTGTATAATCTGCGGGTGAATCGGACTCAGCCAGAATTCCGAGAGCGACAAAAGCTATACGTGAATACTTTCCGACAGGAACGCTGCCCGGGCAGAGAGCCATTGTCTTTGCATCTGCGATGTTGTCCCATCCTGTTACAGCAGTCTCTGTGGCATTACCTTTAACCAGGCAGAGCTGGTTTGAAAGGAGCTCAACTGTAGAGCCGTCAACAACAAGGCCGTCTGTCTCGGTAAGTGTCTTGACCTGAGCTTTTCCTGCTGAGAAGAAGATGTCGTGGCCAATGCCGTTTGCTTCTTCGATACCGGTAAGGAGTTTTCCTGAGCCTGCGTAATTCGGTGTCAGGGTGACATCCGGCTGAAGCTCATTGTAAGCAGGGATGATCACTTCATCAAATACGGGCTGAAGTGATGCTGCGAGATCAAGTACGATCTCTGTTGCAGCAAGCTTTTCAGCAGGTCCGGCTGCCGGCTGTGTCTCAGCTGCCGCTGTTGTCTCGGCAGGTGCTGCTGTTGTTGCAGCAGGAGCGGAAGATCCGCCGCATGCTGCGAGCATTGACACTGTCAGGCCTAATGCTAAAAATAGTGCGATGATTTTCTTCATGGTGTTATCCTCCAAGTAATAATAAAATATCCGTCTTCCTGAAAAGGAAAACGGATATCTGAATTACCGGCCATCACTCCGGACATAACCATTCTTCAACCGTCTCCTTTTCAATAAGGAAGGCAATGCCGTTTCCGGCAGAACCCTTAACCCCTGCAAGAGGGCACGGCTGAAATACCATAACCATTGGTCTTAGGCAGATCAGCTCGAAGACTATGCTCTTTTATAAACTATTATTTTTCTTTTGTCAATTTTTTGCTGTTCTTTTTACGGTCCTGCTTTATTTCAGCGTAGGCTTTTTCGTAAATTTCTTCCATGACCTGAAGGCTTCTCAATAATGCTTCCGAATCCTTCTGGCCAAGTTTTTCATAAACCTTTTCGAAGTAATAATAATTCTTCTGATCTCTGTTCAGGACTTTTTCCCTGCCTTTATCAGTCAGGCTTACGATTATCCTGCGCCTGTCCTTAGTCGATGCGGATCTTTTAATAAGCCCTTCTTTTTCCATCATGTTAAGAATGATCGTTATCCTGGGGGTGGATACTCCCATCAAGTGACACAGATCTGTGGGATATGCTTCTCCCTCAATGTTGCTAAGGATATCGAGCATTCTTCCGACACTGTTTATGTCATAACCGAAGAGATAGTTATTTCTCTTTCCGGCCAGGGCGGTCATTTTCTTGTCCAATACACAGATTTCCGTCAAAAGCTCATGTTTATCCATTTTAGCATTCCTCCGTTTAAAATTACCCGATCGGATTATACTTCATAAGGAGCTGTTCCAGTTCATCATTGCTGATAGGAGTAGGCACACAGAATGTCTCATTTTCTGCTATCTCTTTTGCCAGATTTCTGTATTCCTGTGCCTGTTCATTTTCAGGTGCCTGTTCAATAACCGTCTTGCGGTTCAGCTCCGCATGCTGAACTATATTGTTTCTGGGGACAAAATATATCATCCTCGTACCCAATCTGGAGGCAAATTCTGATACAAGTTCTCTTTCATTGTCAACGAGGCGGGAATTGCAGATGAGTCCGCCAAGTTTTGTCTTGCCCTGGGCAGCATAACGGGTTATTCCCTTGCAGATGTTGTTGGCCGCATAAAGGCTCATCATCTCTCCCGAGCAGACTATATAGATCTCTTTGGCTTTTCCTTCCCTGATCGGCATTGCGAATCCGCCACAGACCACATCGCCCAGAACGTCATAGAGGACATAATCCAGGTCTTCTTCATATGCCCCGAGCTCTTCTAACAGGTTGATGGCTGTGACGATGCCCCTTCCGGCACATCCCACGCCGGGCTCAGGTCCGCCTGACTCCACTGCCTTTATTCCGTTAAACCCTGTATACATGAAGTCCTCAAGAGTTATGTCTTCCTCATCTTTTTCCCTCATGGTATCCAGAACGGTTTTCTGTGTAAGCCCACCTAATATAAGCCTGGTTGAATCGGCCTTAGGATCACAGCCTACTATCATTATCTTTTTCCCCATTTCAGAAAGGGCGGCGCAGATGTTCTGTGTAGTGGTAGATTTTCCGATCCCGCCTTTTCCGTATATTGCTATCTGTCTCATCAGTCTCTCCTGTCAAATGGAACTTTCAAGCCATGCTTCCAGCTTTTCGCCGGTCATGTTTACCGGGTTGACCTTTGTCATCATGGCCATTCCGCTGTTCGGAAGATCAAGCCATGACACCTCTTTCTTAACCGCGCCTGAATAGTCCGGATTTGCCGCTATGAGTCTGAGGCCTTCCACTGAAGTCAGCTGCTCCAGTTCATCTTCGCTGGCTATCTTCTTATCCCCGGCTTCCATGCAGGCTTTGTCCATTTCAAAAAAGCTGAATACACGGATATTTGTAAAACCTTTCTTTCTAAGGACTCTCCTTATCGCGTTAGCCATGAGCTGCTCGCCCATGATCACCGCATCATACTGTTCCTGTGAAGGCTTGTCTGTTTCAAGGCTGACTGACCCGCTTTCAAAACCGGGATCTGCCAGAGCCTGTTTCATAAGAGAGATCAGTTCGGTCAGTTGCTCCGTTCCGTATGGAGCCCCGACAATGTAGGGTATTCCGAACTCTTCTTTCATGTACCTGGCGGCTCTCAGACCTGATACATTTACCACGATGTTCAGTGCTGCAGACGCGGATCTTTGGATCGCCTCTTTTGTCATGCCCGCAGCTCCCCATTTACTGATAACTTTAACGCCTTCAGCCTCTATCCTGGATGTGAAGTCATCAGTTGCTTCGCTGCACCAGTCGATAGTGTTGCAGCCAATTATGTTTACGCTGTTTTCAATGCGCTCTTTCTTCTCAAGCAGAAGCTTTGCGATCGCTTCAAATGTAAGCGATACCCCAAACAGATAGTCCTTCTCTCCATAAACCTTTACGGTACCGGCGGGGATATTCCCTGAATCAGCTATCCTGATGGCTGCAGATTCGACATCAGAGCTGATCATCGCTGATGAAGGGGCATTGCAGATGAATACGAACTTCGGATCGCTGCCTTTGTTGTCTTCATATGCCTGCACCATCTTATTTTCTGTTCCGCTAATGATGTCTTCATTGCGAAGTGCTGACTCGGCAACTTTTGAAGACGCTCCGCCGCGTCCGCCGTGTCCGCCAAAGCCGCCCCTTCCCGGGAAGCCTCCGTGTCCGCCAAAGCCGCCGCGGGGTCCGCCCGGCTGTCCGGCACCCATGTGCATGGGCATGGAGTTTCCGACTCCTAAAGTGGCAAGCGGTTTATATCTGCTGGAGTCATCTATTATGCCAAATCCGTCAGTCTGTTCCATTACGGCCTGAAATCCCATCACGTCTGAAAGACACGGAGGAATGTGTTTCCATAATCTCTTCATTTTCCCATCCTCCTTTTATTCATGATCACCGAACTCAAGGTGATCGTCTACACTTATCGTCACATTGATGTCGTGATCGTTTTTAAGTCTTTCGCAGATCAGGTCGCCATCAGTTGAAAGTATCACCCACTGGCAGCCGCATATTATGATGAAATCCTTACAGCCGCGTTCCTGTGACAGTTCAACTATTGCTTCTTCTATCTGATTTAAGTATCTGCCGCTTGAGAAATCGCTCATGGACGGGCAGAGTATTGATGCCTTGCCCTCCTTCATGAGTTCTCCTATTCCCAGATACGGTTTATGCCTTAGGCAGTTTACAGATCCGACAAACATGATCTGGGCATTGGTTTTGCCCTGAAGTTTGCCTCTCAGGAGATCGCCCGGACCTCCTCTGCCTCCCTTGCCTTGCGGTCCGCCTTTAAAATTACCTTCGCGTCCTCTTCCGTATCCTCCTCTTTCTTCATCGCCCCACGGGCCTTTTCTGTAGTTGTTTTCCATCATTAGTTGTTATCCTGTTCTGTAATTGTTTGTTCTTCTTCCGCAGTCTCTTCTTCAGTGATCTCCTCTTCCGGGATATCCTCCTTTGCGAGACGTGCTATGCCGGTCACCTTGACATTTTCATTTGCCAGATTGATCAGTTTTACTCCAGAGGTGTTTCTTCCGATAACTGAAACGCTGTCGATTGAAGTACGGATGATGACTCCCTCATTGGTGATCATCATTATCTGATCCCCATCATTCACTGCCTTGGCGCCAACGAGGTCTCCGGTCTTGTCATTGATCCTGTAGCAGAGAACGCCCTGTCCGCCGCGGTGCTGAGCTGCGAATTCGCTGACCTTTGTCCTCTTGCCCATGCCGTTTTCAGTGGAGAACAGAATGCATTCTCCCTGGATGTCCATGATCATGGCGATGATCTCGTCATCATTCGCAAATCTCATTCCGCAAACGCCCATTGAGCCTCTTCCGGTCGGACGTACCTCATCCTCGTTAAACCTTATGGCATGTCCCTTTTTGGAGATCATTATGACATCGCGCTTTCCGTCTGTTGGCTTGACCTCTATAAGCTCATCGTCTTCCCTGAGACCTATGCCGATTATACCGGTCGTTCTGATATTTGCGTAATCAGAGATCTTTGTCTTCTTGATCATGCCTTTCTTTGTAGCCATGATAAGGTTCTGCGCGCCTTCAAATGCTTCAAAAGGCATCGCGGTCGCTATCGCCTCACCGGGCTGGAGCTGAAGAAGGTTAACTATGGCTGTGCCTCTGGCTGTCCTTCCCGCTTCAGGTATCTGGTATGATTTCATCCTGAAGACACGTCCTGTGTTTGTAAAGAACAGGATTGAATTGTGGGAATTGGTTATCATCATCTGCACGGTGACATCGTCAGCGATCGTCTGTATTCCCTTTATTCCTCTTCCTCCCCTGTTCTGGGACCGGAATGTGTCTATTGACATCCTCTTTACATAGCCGAGCTTTGTAATCGTGATGACTTCATTCTCGTCCGGTATGAGATCCTCATCATCAAGATCATCATCGAAACCGATCTTTGTGCGTCTCTCATCGCCGTACTTATCCTTAACAATAAGGATCTCTTCCTTAACAACTCCAAGGAGCTTCTTCTCATTTCCGAGGATCTCCTTGTAATATGCGATCCTGGCAAGGAGTTCGGCCTGCTCATCTTCCAGTTTCTTTCTTTCGAGACCGGTAAGAGTTCTGAGCCTCATGTCCACTATTGCCTGCGCCTGAACATCGTCAAGTCCAAAGCGGTTTTCAAGTCTTTCTTTGGCTTCCTGAGTATTTGCCGATGATCTTATGATCGAGACTACTTCGTCTATGTTATCCAGCGCGATAAGGAGTCCGGCCAGTATGTGGGCTCTCTCTTCAGCTTTATTGAGGTCGTACTTTGTTCTTCTGGTAACAACGTCTTCCTGATGCTTCAGATAGCACTTGAGCATCTCAAGGATGTTGAATATCTTAGGTTCATTGTTTATGAGCGCGAGCATGATCACGCCAAAGCTGTCCTGGAGCTGGGTATGCTTGTAAAGCTGGTTCAGAACAACATTTGCATTGACGTCACGGCGAAGCTCAATAACAACCCTCGTTCCTGTCTGGTCGGTCTCATCCCTGAGGTCGGTAATTCCGTCAATCCTCTTATCCCTGACAAGCTCAGCGATCTTCTCGATGAGTTTTGCCTTGTTTACCAGATAGGGAAGCTCGGTAACGACTATGCGGTTTTTACCGTTTTCCATAGGCTCGATGTCGCAGACTGAACGGATCTTTATCTTGCCGCGGCCTGTCCTGTAAGCCTCCTCGATGCCTTTTCTTCCGAGGATGGTCGCTCCTGTAGGAAAATCCGGTCCTTTTACGATCTGCATTATGTCATCGACAGTCGTTTCCGCGTCTTCGATCTTGTCGTCGATTATCCTTACAACGGCATCTATGAGCTCGCCGACATTGTGCGGCGGGATGTTGGTTGCCATTCCGACAGCTATACCGTTTGTGCCGTTTGCGAGCAGGTTCGGATATCTTGCAGGAAGTACGACAGGCTCTTTTTCGGTCTCATCAAAGTTCGGAATGAAATCAACAGTATCCTTGTTGATGTCTGCCAGCATTTCCATTGCGATCTTAGA
>SVDE01000118.1 GCA_015057955.1 Lachnospiraceae bacterium
CCATCCATCCCATACAGCTTGACGCCGGATACGGTGGCTGAACCATCCACAACACGACAGATCCCGGCAACATTTTTCACTGTTACGGATGTTCCCTTTCCCTTAAGGGTGCAATTTTTAAAGCTGCAGAAATCAGCCATATATCCCTTCACGTTGCTGAATGTGCAATTGGAGATCTGGAGTCCGCTTGCCCGTCCGCAATTGGGGTATTTCGTCTTGTCATTGATGAAAACGTTATGGGTTCCTGCTCCCGCGCCTACGTTGCTGAAGTTGCAGCCTGTGATTTTAATGTTTTTGCATGGTGTTCCGTCTGAAGGATATGTATTTGGTTCGCCGTTTGCGTTGACGTGATCCAGATGGACCGCCTCCAGCTGAGCGTAACGTTTTTTAACTGCTTTTGAATCGTTTCGATTTGTGCCGCCCCAGAACTCCTTGTCATCGCCGGTGTACTTAACATTGTCCTTGAATGTGCAGTTTGTGATGGTGACGTTTCTGGTTCCGCTAAGATTAACCAGATGATTTGTCGACTTCATAAATGTAGCGTCTTTAAGAGTGATGTTCTCTCCGTGACAGAGCCGCAGCACACAGGAATTGCATCTGGCAGCACTGTTTCTATTCCATGTGCCGCCCTGGATCGTGATGTCATGTACCTGGTCGTACTTACCGACCTGACAAAACTTATACTGACCTCCGGATCCCATGCAAGTACTACCGTCACTTTCATAGTGCACACCGTAAAGCATGTTGCCGTCATCCTTGGACATAAAGGTCATAACTGCACCGGATTCGGCTTTGATCGTTGTGTTTGACCAGATGCGAAGCTTTCCATACAGATAATAGTTCCCCTTGGGGACGATGACAGTGACCGGCATATCTGAACCAATGGCCATATCCAGTGCCTGCTGAAACGCTCTGTAACTGTCCGGTTTTTGATCATCGTCGTCACCCACAGCGCCGTAGTCCTTCACATTATACTCATAAACAGGAGCCGTAGGCGCTGGTTCACCGTCATACTGATTTTCCCCGTTCTGATCACTGCCATCCGACGCAGCAGATGCTGGGATTTCCTCTTCCGTCACTGCACTATTGGCCTCTGCTTCGTTCAATTCAGAACTGATCTGATCTGAGATGACAGGGTTCCCTTCATTGGAATCATCTGCAGCAGCCTGCACCAGTGTGGAATCGAATATCCCGACCCCAATAACAAAGACCGCAGCAATCAGAAAACAAACGATATTTTTTTTCCTATTCATATCTTATCTTTATGCCTACTACAAGACGGCATAGATCTCCTTTCTTCTTGTTGCATCAAGTGCCGGCAACATCTGCACCTAACAATAAAACTGTACCATAAATACCTTGATTTTGAAAGACGCAATCGTATTCCAATATCACCTGCGGACATATCAAATGCAGCTTAGCAAACGCTTGATCGTGTTTTTCAGCGACTTGACAAAAGGGGGTGGGAGCATATAATAATATACACACCATTCTTACAATGCATCGTTATTCGTGATGCGAAAAGAAATAAGGGGGGATTATATCATGTTAAGACGAATGACGTTTGTTTTGCTTTTCCTGATTGTCATGATTCCGATAACTGTTTCTACAGCCTTTGCGTTGGATGAAAACGAAGGAGCACAGAATCCGTCCATTGACGCGATTTCCTTTGTCTGCGCAGACGGGGCATTCAATTATTATGAGAATGCAGGCGGCGCATGGTCGCAGGACGGCTCTTCTTACATCTACAAACAACCGACGTTTAAGTATGGAGATAAGCTTCTGGTGATCTGCGAAGGGAAAGAGACAGAATATACATACAGTATTGATCCTTATTCGGATGAAAACGTATTTCTGGCAGAAGGCAATAAAGTGATCCCATCCGAAGAATCTTCAGATGAGTTACCAGGGGAGCGTGTATACATCGGCACGGATCAGGAAACGCATCCATGGACTGTCGGCGCAGAGAACTTCGCTACAATAACATATTGCGGTGTTTCCTGCCTTGTCCCGGTAAACATCATAGAAAATCCTGTTGGTTCCATCGAATATTACACAAGCCAGGAGTTCAGTGTGATCAACACAGCAGCTGATAAGGACGGTTATTATGATGAGTATCAATTTGAATTCAATATTGGCGACAAACTGACTATCCAATATAAGGACGGCAGCACGGTGTCATATAACTACGTGCTCGACGGCGACGACAAATTATGGCAGGAGGATGGCACTGGCGCTCATGTGATCAGTCCTTTGGATCTCACCTTCGGTTCCGACCAAAAGCAGGTAAAATGGAGCAGTAAGGATCCGGCGAAAAACTATTTATATGTCACCTATCTTGGATGTCAGTCAAATCATATTCCTGTTACGATACAGGAGGACATTTCCAAGGCGAAGGTAACACTTAAGAAAACAAAGTTTACCTATACCGGAAAAACCATAACTCCTCCTAAAGTCGTCTCTGTTGTATTCAATGGCAAAAAACTGAAGGAAGGCGTTGATTACAAATGCTTCCTGATTAATAGCGAACAGTACTGGATCGGCCACTGTGATGTGATCGTCAATGGATGCGGCGCTTTTGGCGGAACTGTTCTAGCAGGATACAGTATTGTCCCCAAGGGCACCTCTCTCACCAAACTCGTACCTGCGAAAAAAGCTGTTACCGTTAAGTGGAAAAAGCAGAGCACGAAGATGTACAACTGGGCGTCCGGAAAGAACAAGCAACGGATCACAGGCTACCAGATTCAGATATCCACCAGCAAGAAATTTACAAAGAAGAACACAAAAACAATTACTGTCAAGGGATACAGCAAGACATCCTATAAGGTGAAAAATCTGAAAACAAAGAAGAAATATTTTGTCAGGGTGCGCACATATGTGAAACCGAATCAATATTCACAGTCTTCCAGTTGGAGCAAGACAGGCACTGTAAACACCAAATAAAGATATCAAGGGCGGAGCCTTTCTGAGGACTCCGCCCTTTTCTATGAATTAGTATATTCAGATGCCGGCCTAGTGTCTCTTAAAAGTAATCATAGCCTCCATGTATATCATATACGCCGCCGTTGAGGTAGCCGTTAGTCAGTATTTCATAGCATAGACTGGCTACTTCCTCCGGCTCTCCGAATCTGTGCAGCGCGATTTTCTTATTGATCCTTTCATAGCTTTCTTCAGATCTGTTATCCTGCCATCGTGTCTCAATGAAACCGGGCGCAACGGTGTTGATTCTGATACCTCTGTCATCGAACAGTTTTACCATCGACCTTGCTGCAAACATGACTGCAGCCTTGGAAGCGCTGTAAGCCAGCGATGAAGAATAGGTCGCCTGCCCGGCATGAGAACCCATAAACAGAATCGATCCATTGTCAGAGATCATGTCTTTCAGTTCTTTTACTATGAATACCGGAACGCCAACATTCGTTCTCATGATCGTGTCCCACAGTTCCGGAGTATACTCATCAAAATGCTTGTATGATCCAATGCCCGTATTAAGAACCAGCCAGTCCACATGATCCGCGGCGCTTCTGATATGCTCTTTGATCTTTTCGATTGATGCGTACTCCGACAGGTTCGCTTTGATCAATTCGATTTTTCCCCTGCTTTGATCCGGCAGTTCTTCAACAAGCCGGGAAGCAAGCTCATCATTGTGCCCGTATATCACAAAAACGCGATCATCCTGATCTTGTGACTCTGAGATGATTTTATTAACAATAGCTTTACCGATACCTGATGTACCGCCTGTAATGATTGATACTCTGCTCATTATTACTCCCTGCCTCAAGAAACACAGCTACATTTCCAGGATCTCTTTCATAAGTTCTTCCGGAATATATGGTCTCTGGTTATGCATTTCCTCTCCGAAATATGTCTTTGGATATGCTCTGTATCCGCTGTCCAACATGACTTCAACGAGAAGCGGACGCTCGATATCCGCACTATTCATGATTGTCTCAAACTCATCATCATTCGTGATTTTAACGGAATCGATTCCATAGGCAGCAGCAACCTGAGAGAAGTCAGGTGATGTGAACCCGCCTTCTTTCACCGATGCGGCGTAAAAACTGTTGAGCATATCATCCTGCTGCTGCACAATCAGTCCCAAAGAGTTATTGTTCAGAACAAAGATCGTAATAGGAATCTGCTCCCTTACGACCCACTGCAGCTCCTGAATGTTCATCTGCATTGCGCCGTCACCGCAAATCGCGATCGGTCTGCATCCGGTAGCATAATAAGCGCCGATTGCTGCCGGCAACGCGAATCCCATAGCCCCATGGCCGCCTGAGAAGAGGAGCTGCTGTCCCTCTTTGATATGAAATGACTGTGATGTCCATACCTGATGCTGTCCCACATCGCAGCAGATAACAGCATTCTTTCCAATAGTGCTGCTTAGGATTTCCATCGTGCGGTTGGGTTTTCTCTCATCACAGCTATTATCAAAGGCCGTCAGCATCTCCTTGATCTTCTGACACTTCTGAAGCCATGCGTCATGTGCTTTGCCGTTTTCACCGGCAAGCCTGTTCAGGCTATCTATCACAGCTGTGCAGTCAGCGAGGAATGACACTTCATCCTTATGCACTTTTCTCGCCAATTCCAGGGGATCGATATCCACCCTGATGATATCTGCACCGGATGCAAACAATTCTGTCTTTGCCGTTGTCTGACGTTTGCAGAGACTGCATCCAAGAGCCAGAATCAGATCTGCTTTCTTATGCGCAATAATATTTGAGTAACGGTGTCCGTATCCCCCGCCGATATGTCCCATATTGATTGGATCATCATAAGTCATCAAATCCCTTCCTAGCATACTGGTAATAACAGGAATGTTTAGCTTTTTTGCGAAGGCGAGCACCTTCTCATGGGTCTCAGAGCCGTATACGATTCCGTTTCCTATAAGCAAGACAGGCGCATTTGATCTGTTAAGCCTATCCAGAATATCCTTGGCGATCGCGTCATTGTCAGCATCGTATCCGCAGTTTTCCTCAGGCTCAAATGATCTCATCGATTCATGCTCGACTTCCTGCCTTTGCATATCCATCGGCAGATCGATCAACACCGGTCCCGGTCTTCCGTTTTCCGCAACATAAAACGCTTTTTCCAGACAGTACCGAAGATCCGCAATATCTGTGATTTTCACACAATACTTGGTAACACTCTGTGCTGTGGAAACGACATCCATCTCCTGAAATCCATTCTGCCGCAGCCCATCGATATTCAGGTATTCATACGTATTGAGCTGCCCTGTAATGAACACTACAGGCGCGCTGTCGAAGTAAGCGTCCGCTATTGCCGAAATAAGGTTCGATGCACCGGGACCGCTTGTCGCATAGGCTACAGCGGTCTTTCCTGTGGCTTTTGCATATCCAACAGCTGCAAATCCTGCACCTTGCTCATTGTAACAGATGTGGTTCTCGATTCTGGCATCTTTGCATACAGAATCAACAAAATGGGCAATCATCGTACCCTGATAGCCAAAAACATGTTTGATGTTTTTTTTGACCAGAAAGTCAACAATATAATCGCTGGATTTCATTTCTGTTTTCCTTCCAATTATCTTTATATTTCAGCTTTTCCAACTAAAGGTTTCCTATGGTGATATGCCAGCAGATCCCGCATTTTTTCCGCCTTTTTCACATCACCATTATATTCCATAAGCGCGCATTCCATTTCAAAGAATTCTTCACTCGGACACAAGGCAAGTTTATGTTTCAGATAATACCTTGCCCGGGCATCATATTCATCAAATATTTCCTGCAGCGTTTCGAAATCCTCATTATCATAAATCTCTCTGATTTCATCCACATTTTCCATCAATTGCTGATAGATGATCATCCTTTCCTCACTCATACGCGCGATTCGATAAACTTTAGATACTGCACGCAATAACTTTTTATTTATAATTTTATCTGTCTTGACTTCCCTATCCTGAGAAAAGACATCTTCTATTGGAATATGCTTTTTTTCGAGACTGTCAAAATAATCTTTATATGGTACTGTTGTTGATATGATCCTGTTCTTCTGCCGATAAGGTTTCAATTCAATTTCTTCATGATCCTCGCCATAGGCGATCTCAAGATATCCATTAATATCTTTCGGTGCCTGAAACTGATATCCGCCCAGAGAAACCAGGCAGGTGTCACTGAAAATACTTCTTTCAAAGTACATTCTCTTTTTTCTGAATCTACGGACAAACACCTTTTTTGAATTCGGATTCTTTCGATAGTTTTTCACGTAGTATTCAAACAAACTGCTGCCGAACTCATCGCCTTTGGCGTCCATTCTATTTGCAACTAACGCCGCAAAAGTTCTCTTTTTCCAGTTTCCTTTTTTCTTTACTTTGTTTGAATTCGATTCACGCCCTGTTTCAATAAATGCAGGAATCTTATTGATTATGTCGTTTCGAATAATATTGATTACTACTTTAATTCCAAATTCATTGAAATCCCACCCTCTGGTAATATCAATAAATGTTGTTTCTGTATTCACATATGATACATTAAATGACGCATAACTGTTGTTGTTTCCAAGATAATCCAAGCTGCGTCCTTCGGGCCTGTTTTCTTCAAATGCCTGAATGAAGCGCAACGTATCCTCAAGAGTCATATAAACGCTTGCCGTCGTATAATACTCGTCAAAATCAACTTCTTCCACAGCGCGCTTGACCAGCCCTGGGGACAGAAAATACTCGATTTCATTTTTCCTGCAAATCTCATCTATCTCCATCAGAAGATCAAGTGCTACCGTTCCCAAAGATTTAGGCTTGGCAATTATAATCTCATTATTACTGTTCACCATTTAATTGCTCCATTATTTCATCTATTTCCAATAAGGCAATCCCATTCTCCGTTGTGATTGCCGCGTTATTATAACAATCTATAGCAGACTGCACATCATTATCCTGTCTCAGATAATAATCCCCCAGGTATTTCTTAAAGTATCCTTCGTCCGGATATTTCAGAATACATTTATCCAATATACTCTTTGCCTTCTCAAAACATTCCGTTTCAATATAGACTCTGCACAGAAACATCTCCAGCCCCATCATTTCAGGATAAAGCATGTACATTTTCTCTGCTTCCTCCACCGATTTCCGGATTTCCCCAAGGTCGTAATCAGATATGATCTGCCTGAACTCTGTTATCATTTCCACGGCGTGCTGCAGGTCTGTCGTAAGTTCTCCCTTTTTTTCTTCCCATACGTGAATCAGCCGATCTGCCTTCGATACTCTGTTGGTATTGATAAGTGTGATCATAGCAGCATAGAAAACATTCTCGGGAATATCTACGAGCACCGGATTTGCAAAACGCTGCATTCCGCTGAAATCCTCTCTGCCAATTAATCTTCTGTTGCACTGCCCTGAATAATACTCTTCGAACAATTCACTGAGAACGTCATAGTTTCTTTCCTCCAAAAGGCGCTCGAGATCAATGTTCGAAGCCTTTATTCTATACAGCAATTCAAGGCGGACCAATTCAGCATTTGCCAATGCTTTCGTAGTGTTTGTCTGAAGCCTTAGATTCATTGTATTGAATAGATGTTTTTTTCTTTCGATCCACTGCTCTTTGACTTCCTCGATTTCAATAAGCGGCAGGTAATCTTCTTGAAATGATTTATAATCAATATTAAGACTGAAGATCGCGTTATGTTCCATTTGTTCTTCATGAGGCGGAATCGTTGTCCATTCATCCCCGAAATGCCGGACAAGATAGTCGCTGGCTCTATC
>SVDE01000119.1 GCA_015057955.1 Lachnospiraceae bacterium
TGAAGCTCTGCTTTTTCTCCTCTGCCGGAGCATCTTCCTGCAAAGGTTCTTTTACTGCCGGAGCGGCCGGCTCTTCATCGGGATCGGTTATCTTAAGTATCTCTTTGCTCAATGGTTTCCTGAACTTTTTCCTTAAAACCAAACAAGGGGTGCCCAAATGGACACCCCCTATTGATCAATTATACTGAGCTTTATCAGTCAGCATCTTTTTCAACGATGGTACGCTTGTTGTAAGAACCGCAGTTCTTGCATACTCTGTGGGGCATAACGAGCTCACCACATGTTGAACATACAGCAAGATTCGGAGCTGTCATCTTCCAGTTAGCTCTGCGTTTGTCACGTCTTGCTTTAGATACTTTATTCTTAGGGCATATCGACATAGCTTACACCTCCTTGTACACATCATAAAGACTTCTTAAAAGTCGTACTGTATGATTTTACTCTTACAGTCTTTTTTTGTCAATAAGAATCTTTATATTATTTTACAAGAGCAAGTGTTTCGCGTGCGATCATAAGCTCTTCGTTTGTAGCAACCTTAAGTACAGCAACCTTTGAGTCGGGAGCTGAGATGATGACTTCATCCTCGCGGCTCTTGTTTGCCTCTTCATCGATCTTGACTCCGAGGTATCCGAGAGACTTGCAGACGTTAGCCCTGACTGAAGGGTCATTCTCACCAACACCGGCTGTGAAGACGATGGCGTCGACACCGTTCATGACTGCTGCGTAAGCGCCAACATAGGAAACAACTCTGTGAATGAATACATTGTATGCAGCTGCAGCTTTCTCGTTGCCTGCTTCCATTGCCTGGTCGATGTCACGGAAGTCGGATGAGAGTTCTGAAAGTCCGAGCATACCTGACTTCTTGTTAAGTACGTTCATGACGCCTTCAAGATCAAGGTTCTCTTTCTTAGCGATATACTCCATTGCGCCGGGGTCGATCTCACCTGAACGTGTTCCCATTACAAGGCCCATGAGAGGTGTAAGACCCATTGATGTCTCGACAGACTTGCCGCAGTCTACAGCACAGATTGAAGCGCCGTTTCCAAGGTGGCAAACGATTGTCTTGATGGAGTTGTAGTCTTTTCCGAGGATCTCAGCGACTCTCTTGGAAACATATGAATGTGATGTTCCGTGGAAGCCGTATTTACGTACGCCGTAATCCCTGTAATAGCTGTAAGGAACAGCATAAAGGAAAGCTTCAGGCGGCATTGTCTGATGGAAAGCTGTATCGAATACTGCTACCTGGGGAACGCCGGGCATGAGCTGCTGGCATGCGTTGATACCGATTATGTTTGCAGGGTTGTGAAGAGGTGCAAGATCGTTGCACTCCTCTACTGCCTTGATGACTTCATCTGTGATGATCACTGAAGAAGCAAATTTCTCTCCGCCGTGAACTACTCTGTGTCCTACAGCACCGATCTCTGAAAGGTCTTTGATAACGCCGGTAGCAGGATCTGTAAGAGCTGCGATAACCAGCTCAACAGCCTTTGTATGATCCGGCATGGGGATCTCTGTCTTAACCTTGTCGCATCCTGCCTTCTGGTATGTGATGCAACTTCCGTCAATGCCAATCCTCTCGCAAAGGCCCTTTGCGAGAACGCCTTCTGTATCAGAATCGATCAGCTGGTACTTCAGTGATGAGCTTCCGCAGTTAATAACTAAAATTTTCATTGGTCCGTTTCTCCTATATGATTAATTATTATTGTTTTCAGTCTGCCATCTGAGCCTGTACAGCTGTAAGAGCTACAGTGCCCACGATATCGTCAGCGAAGCATCCTCTTGACAGATCGTTGACCGGAAGAGCAAGTCCCTGAAGGATAGGGCCGTAAGCTTCAGCCTTAGCAAGGCGCTGTACGAGCTTGTAGCCGATGTTTCCTGCCTCGAGGCAAGGGAATACCAGAGTGTTGGCATAGCCTGCAACAGGGCTTCCCGGAGCCTTTGAAGCGCCGACTGAAGGAACGATGGCAGCGTCAAGCTGAAGCTCTCCGTCGAACATGTAATTCGGGAAGAGTTCCTTTGCCTTCTTTGTTGCGTTTGCTACCATGTCTACTCTGTCATGCTTTGCTGATCCCATTGAAGAGAATGAAAGCAGTGCGACCTTTGCCTTTGCGCCTGTGAATGCTTCAAATGATTCAGCGGAAAGGCCTGCTACTTCAGCGAGCTTATCCTCGTCAGTGTCAGGGCTTACTGCGCAGTCAGCAAACAGGAAGAGTCCGTTCTCGCCATATTCGCAGTTGGGGACGTCCATGATGAAGAATCCTGAAACGCCTGAGATGCCGGGCTTGCACTTGAGGAGCTGGAGTGCCGGTCTGATGGTGTTGCCTGTTGAATGGCATGCGCCTGATACAGCACCGTCAGCATCGCCGCATTTGCACATGAGGCATGCATAGTACATGTAATCCTTTTCCATCTGCTCTTTTGCGCTTTCAGGGGTAACGCCCTTCTTTCCGCGAAGCTCAACGAACTTATCTATATATTTCTGTTTATTGGGATCATTAAAAGGATCTACGATCGTAGCGCCGGTCAGGTCATATCCTGCTCCGTTTGCAGCTATCTCTTCGGGAGTTCCGATGATGATAAGGTTTGCGATGCCGAGTTTAAGGATCTTCTCAGCTGCTTCATATGTTCTCTTGTCCATTGACTCAGGGAGAACTATGGTCTTCTTATCAGCCTTTGCCTGTTCGAAAATCTTGTCAATAAATTTCATAATCTTACCTCGTTTTTATATGGATTTTTATGCCTGTAAATGGATAAGCCCGCTAAAATGCGATATTCCACCAATAGTTAATTATAAGTATTTAAAATATAGAAAACAAGCCACATTTCTAACAATTATGGCTGTATTTTTTGTCATCCGGCACTGCCTGTCAGGGACTCAAGTTTTGCCAGTCTCTTAAGCGCTTCCTCCAGGATCTCCCTGCCTCTTGCGAAGTGAAACCTGATCAGATGATTTATGTCTTCGTGGAAGAAACTGGATCCCGGGACTGCTGCCACACCGATCTCCTTTATCATCCATTCGCAGAACTCCAGGTCGCTGAATCCTTTGAACTGCGGCAGCTCCAGGAATTCGCTTATGTCCACCATGACAAAATATGTTCCCTGGGGTACGTTGTGCTTAAGTCCTATGCGGTCCAGTCCTTCGATGAAGAAATCTCTCTTTTCCGTATAGATCCTGCGCAGTTCCTCATAATACTCTTCCCCGAAGTTAAGGCCAGTAACCGCTGCTTCCTGAAGCGGGGCCGCTGCACCGACGGTGAGGAAATCGTGCACTTTTCTGGCGCCTTCTATCACTTCCTCAGGGCCAATTACATATCCCAGCCTCCATCCTGTGATCGAATATGTCTTTGAAAGCGAATTGCACGTAATTGTATGTTCAAACATGCCGGGGAGCGAAGCCATGCATATGTGCTCATAAGGTTTATATACGATATGCTCATAGACTTCATCGGTCACCACAAATGCGTCGTACTTTATCGCAAGGTCCCCTATTGCGGTAAGCTCTTCCTGGGTAAATACCTTGCCGGTCGGATTGGACGGATTGCAGAGTATCAGTGCCTTTGCCCCTTCTTCAAAGCCTTTTTCGATCAGCTTAATGTCGAAATCATATTCCGGGGGAACTAGCGGTATGTAGATGGGCTCTGCTCCCGACAGGATGGCATCCGCCCCGTAATTTTCATAGAACGGTGAAAACACCATGACCTTGTCGCCGGGATTAACGATAGTCATCATTGCGCACATCATGGCCTCCGTGCTGCCGCAGGTGACTACTATCTCCGTATCAGGATCGATCTCACGTCCCATGCTCTTTCTGACCTTTTTGGCGAGTGCCTCCCTGAAATTCCGGGCACCGAACGTAACCGCATACTGATGCGGTCCTTTGTGCGCAGCTGTTTCGAGCGCGTCGAGGATCTCTTTCGGCGGGTCAAAATCCGGGAACCCCTGAGACAGGTTAATGGCCCCGTATTTGTTGCTTATGCGTGTCATCCTCCGGATGACTGAATCTGTAAATGTTCCTACTCTGTCACTTAATCCCGGCATGGATCTGCGGTCTCCTTATCAAAAAAATATTCAGGGCATGCCTGTTTTAGGCAAGCCCTGAATCCTTGTTCGTCAAACGGTTCAGATTATTGTTATCTGCTCTTCAAAAGGTGTCTTGAGGTCAACATCAAACTTGTTCATGCAGATCATCCTGTAAAGCATGTCCGCTTTAAGAGTCTGCATGATCATGTCAGGTTCACCGTCTTTCTCCGGTTTATAGTCAGCCAGTTTTGTTATCAGGTTGATCTTTCCGTTCTTCTTGATCTCGGTAAGAAGGCATTCAGCACTCTTTTTGAATCCGAGCACCCTGACATTCTTAAGGCTCTCAATGTTGTACATCCTGTCCATGTCGCTCGTCTTGATATCGAGCGTTATGTGCATGAGGGCACGTCCTACGGTAGCAAGGCTTATGCTCTTTGTATTTATGAGCTCTCTATACTGGTTGAAGGATCTGAAGCTGTTCCTGTTATTGAACAGACGGTTCGCAAGGTCCTCGCTGACGCCGAAATACTCAGTAAGTTCGCCTGCTGACTTGGCTTCCAGGAGTTTTGCCCCGAGCATTACGGAAAAATCATCCCTGAATACCGGAAATGACTCCAGATATCTGTCCATCATGATGCTGAACACTTCATCCGGTACGGTAGATGACAGGGATGTCATCTCATACTTGTTGTAAATGGCATTTCTGATCGACGTTGCCGAGGAGAATCCTTCCATGATCGTGCTGTCATTATGTGCCGAGAGCATTCTTGCAATGGGTTCAGGCTCTATTTTGCTGTCCAGTTTCATGAGCGCCTTCAGGTACTCAACAGCAAGGATGTTGTTGGATGTCTCCATTACTTTCCTGTAATCCTCACCGAGAGTCTTTTCAACAGCCTCGGAGATGGCAGCGGCATTTGACAGACCGTTCTTCATGCCTTCCTTTACTGTCTTTTTAAAGTCTTCCGGCTCATCAAGCAGGAGCGCGGCTATCTTTCTGAAATAGTCCAGGATGTTCTCACTATCGACCTCGGATACAGTTCCTTTATCCTTCAGTATGCTGTCAAGGCTCTCCGTGCCGAAGCAGAGATTGTCGATGATCCCCAGCTTGTCCAGTATGGCCACACCGCCGAATGCGAAGTACTCAGCGCTTGCCGTAGAGAAACATGACGGCAGTTCAAGAACAAGGTCAGCACCGCATTTGAGCGCCATCTCGCATCTCGAATACTTATCGATGATAGTCGGCGCACCTCTCTGAACATAGTTTCCGCTCATGACCACTACTATGAAGTCGCTTCCGAGATCTTCCCTGGTCTTTTGCAGATGATACGCGTGGCCATTATGAAACGGGTTGTATTCAGCGATTATGCCTGTTACTTTCATAACGTCTCCTTATCAGTTCTTAAAACTGTGTATGGGCGCAGGGATCCTTCCTCCCCTGCTTACGAATCTGCTGCAGTCATATGTGTTGACCGGCATTACCGGCGCATGTCCTAGCAGTCCTCCGAATTCAACTGTATCACCGACAGTCTTTCCGCATACAGGTATGATCCTGACGGCGGTAGTCTTCTGGTTGACCATTCCTATCGCAGCCTCATCAGCTATGATACCTGATATCGTTGAAGCTTTTGTGTCGCCGGGCACGGCTATCATGTCAAGTCCTACCGAGCATACACATGTCATCGCCTCAAGTTTTTCAAGAGTGAGCGCGCCGCATTCGGCTGCATCTATCATTCCCTGGTCCTCGCTGACAGGTATGAACGCGCCGGAAAGACCTCCCACATAGGAGGATGCCATTACGCCGCCCTTTTTCACCTGATCGTTCAGGAGGGCAAGCGCAGCTGTAGTTCCCGGGGCTCCTGCCTTTTCAAGTCCCATCTCACAGAGTATGTCGGCAACGCTGTCGCCGACTGCCGGTGTAGGCGCAAGGGACAGGTCTACGATTCCGAAGGGGATACCGAGCATTTCTGATGCTTTTCTTGCGACCAGCTGGCCGACACGTGTCACTTTGAAAGCTGTCTTTTTAACCGTTTCGCAAAGAACCTCAAAGTTCTCATCGCGGATCTTCTCAAGCGCAGCCTTGACAACACCCGGCCCCGATACTCCAACATTTATGATCTTATCGGCTTCCGTCACACCGTGGAAAGCTCCCGCCATGAACGGATTGTCATCAGGAGCGTTGCAGAATACCACCAGTTTTGCGCATCCGAGCGAATCCCTGTCTGCTGTCTCTTCGGCAGTTTTCTTGATGATCTTTCCCATCAGATAGATCGCGTCCATGTTAAGTCCGGTCCTTGTTGAACCGAGGTTAACTGATGAGCATACTTTTTCAGTGACCTTAAGAGCTTCGGGGATCGACTCGATCAGCATCTCATCCGCAGGTGTCATTCCCTTTGAAACGAGCGCCGAATAACCGCCGAGGAAATTCACTCCGACTTTTTCAGCCGCCCTGTCCAGCGTCTTCGCGATGGATACAAAGTCTTTAGGGTTCCTGCATGCGGCAGCTCCGATAAGCGCTATGGGAGTTACCGAGATACGTTTATTAACGATTGGTATTCCCAGCTCCCGCTCTATCCTCTCGCCGACAGGCACAAGGTCCTTAGCTGTCTCTGTTATCTTGCTGTATATCTTTTCATTTAATCTGTCCAGATCGGGATCTATGCAGTCCAGAAGCGAGATGCCAAGAGTTATGGTCCTGACATCCAGGTTGTCCCGCATGATCATCTGGTTGGTTTCACTGACTTCGTAGATATTGATCATAAGGCTCTCCGTTTACAGTCTGTGCATGGCGTCGAAGATGTCTTCCTTCTGCATCTTGATCTGCATGCCAAGCTCTTCGCCTACTTTGTCAAGTCCGTCGCAGATCTCGCCGAAATCCTTGTCAGATCCGGTAATGTCAGTGATCATCATCATATTGAAGAATCCGCCTGTTATCGTCTGTGAAATGTCAAGGATGTTGACTTTGTTCTCTGCAAGAAATGTACAGACTGCTGCTATTATGCCGACGCGGTCTTTTCCCACAACGGTTATGATCGTCTTTTCCATTTTCTGTTCCTTTTCTATAGTTCAAATGCTTCCGACGGCCGGTCTCTCATGGCTATCCTTATGTCAAAGTCCTCCGGCCTGTATTCGTTGTCAGCAAGGGCTATCTCAGTTTCCACCTCAAGCCTTGCAAGATCCACTGTATTGTTCTCTTTGCTCAGATGTCCGAGCATAATATATTTTATATCATCATGCAGTATTTGCGCAAGCAGCCTGCCGCTGCTTTCATTGGACAGATGCCCGTATTTGCCAAGTATCCTCCGCTTTAAGGGATAAGGGTAAGGTCCTACCTCAAGCATCCTCACATCATGATTTGCCTCAAGAAGTATGCCGTCAAGTCCTGTGAGATTTTCCATGAGGTAATCATTGTATTCCCCGAGATCGGTTACGATGGCGAAACTCTTACCGGAGCTTTCGACGCGAAAACATACAGGCTCGTTTGAATCATGGAATATTGAAAGCGGCTTTACGTTCATGTCTCCCACGCTGAAAGGCACATCAGCCTTTATGGGGACAAACAGGCTGCTGTCGTAATCCCCAAGAGACCTCAGTGACCTTATCCCGCTTATCGTTCCCTGCGTTGCGTAAATTGGGATCTTGTATTTTCTTGCTATCACGCCTACAGCTGCGACATGGTCGAT
>SVDE01000120.1 GCA_015057955.1 Lachnospiraceae bacterium
CGGCAGAAGGTGTAAGCCATATAGAATTAAGGACGGTTGACCTTAACCCTTTTGAGCTGTCAGGGATCAATGTAAAGGATCTGGAATTCATCCAGCTGCTTTTTGCCTGGATCGCATCGAATCCATGGAAGGAAATGACTCTGAGGGACCAGGTCCAGGCTGCCCAGAATTTCAAGAATGCTGCCCATCATGACCTTAAGACGGTCAAGATCGTGACCCCCTTCGGCCAGCCACGCTCTGTTTTCAGGACAGCCCTTGACATAATTGATGACATGTTAGACTTTTACCGCGACTTTCCGGACAGAGTTAAGGAAATACTCGCATTTGAGAAAGAAAAGCTGCTTATCCCGGAGAAGAGATATGCCTGGATGGTAAAGGAACAGTTTGAGGATGACTTTGCCGGCAAAGGACTTGAACTGGCCAAAAGCATTCAGGAGAAGATACTGGAAAATGTGTGAACTGTTCGGCCTTACCGGCCCAAAAGAAATAACCGTAAATAAATATCTGAAAACCTTTGTGAGCCACAGCCCGGACCATCCGAACGGATGGGGGCTTGCCCTGTTCAGGGGAAAAGAGATCAGCCTTGAAAAAGAGCCTGCAGCCGCATTTAAGAGCAGCTATCTGAAGGCACGGCTCAAGACTCCTCTTAGTGCTGCTAACATGATGGCACACATAAGATTCGCTACCCGCGGCCACATGGAATATGAAAACTGCCATCCCTTCGTCAGACGCGACAATAGCGGAAGGGCCTGGACTTTCATGCACAACGGCACCATATTCGACTGCGCTCTTCTGGATGGCTATGTTTACACCCAGAGCGGTCAGACTGACAGCGAAAGGATCCTGCTTTACATTATCGACCGGATCAACAGCGAGATTGAAAGACTTGGACGCGCCTTAAAAGACAGGGAGCGTTTTAACGTTATTGACAGCGTGGTCCTCGACATCTCAGAACATAACAAAGTGAATTTCATGCTGTATGACGGGAACATGTTTTACGTTCATAAGAACCTGGAAGACAGCATGTATGTAAAGAAGATAGGGCGCTCGCTCCTTTTTGCCACTGCCCCGCTCGACGATGAGACCTGGGAGCCCGTGGAACTGTGCCGGCTCAAGGCTTACAGAAACGGCCGGCTTGTTTTTAACGGGACTGCGCATCAGAATGAATACTTTAATAACCCGGAAGACATGAAACTGATCTTCCTTGACTATGCACTGCTGTAAAAATGAGATCACCACTGAGATACCAGGCAACTGAATACGACTGCGGCCCGACGTCCATGACAAACGCGATCATCTACATGTTTGACCGCGAAGAGATCCCGCCGGATCTTGTACGCCACATAGGCCAGTGCACGCTTGACAGCTTTGATGAGAACGGGCATGCCGGAAGGTACGGGACCAGCGGCGCTGCGATCCGTTATTTCGGTTCATGGCTGAATGAATTAAGGCATGCGGGTCTGCTCCCGATCGAGAGCTGGTTTACAGAAAAGGAAAATGTATTCTTGGGAGAAGGAAGCCGTCTTACCAATGCATTAAAAGACGGAGCCGCCATAGTTCTGCACGTTACCTTAAGCGGCTATGGCCATTATATACTGATAACGGGGAGTGACGGCAACAACTATAAGGTTTTCGATCCATATTACACGCATCGGGAGCCGGCAGCTGCCGGGGTGGTCAGGGTCACAGATCAACCTTTCTCCCATAATCTTCTTGTTCCGGAAGAGATCCTGAACAGCACCTCAGCCGGAGACTATTCCATGGGACCTGTATCCACGCGCGAAGCGCTTGCAGTATCAAGATACCATGTAAACGATCTTTATATCATCTGACCGTCATTTGTCCCCGTCATGCACAACGACCTGAGGGAACGGGATGTTTATGCCGTTCCTCTCGCAGATGAGCTTCAGTTCCCTGTTGATGCCGAATGTGCAGGCGTATCTGTCCTTTTCATTGCAGTAAGCAAGGAACAATAATTTCACTCCGTTTTCGGCCAGTTCCTCTACTCCGCCAAACACCGGACCATCCACGATTTCGGGGACATTTGCCCTTATCGTGTCAAACTCATTTGTAAATGTTTCGATCGTCTTATTCAGATCCTCTCTGTACTCGATCAGTATCTCGCACATGCATCTTGAATTATGACGGGTCATGTTCAGGATTTCTTTTAATGCCGAATTCCTGATGATCTTAAGATCGCCGCCGGGATTCATGACCTTGGTCGTACGGATCCCTATCTCCTGGACTGTTCCGCGGAAATTATCAATGGTGACTATGTCTCCGACCTGGAAATCGCTCTCAAATATAATGAACAGGCCGTTTAAGATATCGCTGACAAGTGACTGGGCTCCGAGACCTATTACCAGAGTCAGCAGGCCGGCACCTGCAAGAAGTGTCGTAACATTTACCCCTACATAGGTAAGGCAGAGGAATAAGCCCACAATGACTGCGACATACTTCATCAGGTTTTTCAGCATGCGGATGATCGTCTCGCCTTTGGGATTGGCTACTATCGCCAGACGGCCGAGGATCTTGGCTAAAATGAATTCGGCCATCAGTATCACGCAGATTATCAAAGCGCAGTATGTGAGGGAGAATATATTGATGTTACGCTCCCATTCCAGGTTGAGTATATAGCTTACGATCGAACCGTAATGCGGGAACAGGATGCTGTTGGAGAACATCAGGACCACAGCTGCAAAAGCAAGTATCGTGACGAATATCCTTATTACCGTTGCGGTTTTCTGTTCCGGTGAGATTACATCCCAGTCCGTGTCCCTCAGGGAAAACCTCTCAAGAACGGTTATCGCGCGTTTAACTGAGCCGTCAGGCATTATGACATCGACATAAGGATATTCTTCATCTTCTTCCTTGGAAACATGGATCGAACCCTTGAGCAGTTTTTTAAGTCCCTTTCCAACAAGCAGGCGGTTGATCAATGCGCAGACGATCAGGCCTGCAATTATCATTGCGCAGATGATCAACGCAAATGGCAGGCTGCCCTGTACAAGTATTGGCCTTTGGGTGATCAGAAATATTATATGACCGTTTAATTTCTCCAGGGATGACGCATAATAAGTGGTTTCGAAGAAAGTAATGTACCCGTTGAAATTATCTCTTATCTCATCGTCATGCAGTCCGTAGTTTCTTGCATCCTTGCCTATGCAGAATTCGGTATCCGAATAAATGATCTCTTTTGTATCTTCATCTATGACCAGGGGGACTGCTGCCAACAGGTTTACTGACTCGTAAATGCTTTTTGCTTCGGTCAGTTCAAACATTTTCTTAAAATGTTCCTGGTCATTTGAAATGACAACAAATCCGTCTGCTGTCCCTTCTGTTCTGATGGCGGCACCTATGTCCTGATGGACTTCGCCGGAGTACTCTCCTTTTACAGGTTCGGTATATACATAAGCGTTTCCGTACATCAGGCTTCTGAGCTGATAGCTTGGGTCCTTGCTGTCGTCGCTGATACTGATCCCGACGAACCGGCCGTTTGAGACAACTTCTTTCCCATTCTGGTCAAATATGACCACATACTCGGTATCCAGCACCGAATTGAGTTCTTTAAGATCTTCCTCGTTACGGATCTCCGGTTCTTCCCCGATAATGTATGCCGCAGTCACAGCTTTGCTGATCAGTATCTTTTTTGTCAGCTCCTTTAACATGTCATTATCAACTTCGCTGAATATGAGACGCGCTTCGATATCTATAAGCTCTTCCTGGTTTTCACTATGGCGGATGGAGATCATGCTCATGTCCTGGACATAGGCAGCCAGAAGGAAAGCTATGACTGCTCCGATAATTACAACAACGCTGACTTTCCTTCCAAGTTTCCTTGCATGGTTCTTCATCAGGGAATTGATGTCAACTTTTTCCTTATTCTGTGCGGCATGCGAGATCTCTCTGTTGATATCTTTCAGGATCTGGCCGTACAGGAAGACTATATAAACGTTAAAGATCGAAAGTATGCTGAAGAAGCAGAATACAAGCAGTATGACTGAAGCCGTTATCTGCTTATCTATCATGCTCTGAGGGATTGAGAGAGCGACCCATGTCCTATCCTTTTCAACCCATTTGAAGCTTATGTAATGGCGCTCTCCGGCTATTTTTACCGTAGCCGTTGTGTTTTCCTTCAGAGCTTTTTCAGAAAGACCCTTCTCAAATATATTATCGCTTTCATAAGCATTTTTTAAATTACGGGAATAGATGATAGTGCCTTCCTCATCGAATACTATGATAGAGCCGTTAAAGCCCAGATATGTCGGTGTATATACCATATAACCGCTTGCGATACTTGTCGAAATCCTGCCGAACTCATTCGCATCTGTACGCAATACTGCATAATTTCCGTTTTTAAGCGGTGCGGCATAAGTCCTAAAGCTAATGTCTCCTGCTGTCTCCACACAATTGCTTCCGGCAGCATTGACATGATCTACAGTGAGCGGAATAGAAGGATCGGCACTTCCCGTTACCCTCTTTCCATCCGCAGTTATTACCTGGATCTCCTTCACGTCCATTACGGAAGCCAGATTCTCAAGCGCAGATGTTTTCAGCTCTGCTCCATCCAGATGATCAATGTAAAAGGCCGCCTGTTTTGCTTTCGAAATATACATGGAGTCAAATTCGTCTTCGAGCTGTCCGTTCCTCTCGTCCTTATCCTCCAGTTTCTTTTCAAAGCGCTCCAATGCGGCATTAAGCTCTTCATGTTTCTTATCCGTGATCAGCTTTGACTGCAGCATGTAGACGGCCACGCCAAATACGGCTGTAAGTATCAGTTCGGCTATTAAGAGTATTATGAATATGTGTTTGATCTTCCTGTTCATGGATCGGTTCCTTATACATTAAAATATCGCTTGTAAGCCTTGCGGCAGAATCTTCCTATTTCAGCCTTGCCCGGGTCCCGACCAAAGTCATACGGCCCGTTCACCCGCATGGAATCCAGGATTCCTATATGAATGGCATCTTCAGGACAATCGAATGAACACCTAAAACATCCGCAGCAGTTTTTTCCGAAACGGAATTTACCATCTTTATATTGTATATTATTCTCAGGGCATTCGTTAATACATTTCATGCATCTTACGCATTTTTTTGCATCAACTCTGAAGAGGCGGCCGTTAACCGGATAAAACCAATGTTCTATCCGGCAAAGTCCCGATGCCAGTTTTGCAGACAGCCGCGGGGCCGGCATGTGCCCTTCACCATTTGCGATCTGCGCCGCTGCATCCCTGATCCTCTCCTTTGCCGTCTTCCACATGAGCGAAGCCATCTCATCGCTGTGCCTGAAGACCATGTTATAGGGCATGATGTAATGGAACTCTCCTTTGATCGTATATCCTTTTCTTTTAAGGATCTTAATGAGTTCGGCTGAAGAGTTGTCATTCAGTTTCAGCGGCTCCCCTGACGTTTTAAGGAACCAGATGTTTCCATGCCCGTCCGGAAGTTCCCTGCAGTGATCCAGCATCGCATTCGCTGCGTTAAAGCCGTGCACAGGGTAACACAGGATAATATCCTGCTCTTCGGGTTTCCTGCTGCCTTTTCCGATCTCATGGAGATCTGCCGGCACGCCCATGGCGGCCAGCGCGTCTTTCAAGGCTTCAGCGCATTTAAGTGTGTTTCCGGTACCGGAAAAAACATGTATGCCAATATCACTCATCAGCCTTTTCCAGTCCTTCCCTTATATATTCCAGGAAAGCCGCTGCTGCGGGCGATGTTTCTTCAGGGCGGTGATGCGCCAGCCCTATCTCTACAGATGAGTCACAGTCCAGAGGAAGCGCGACTGCCTTTCCCTGCCACTTAGATGCGAGCATCGCATTTACCAGAGCAATGCCCAGCCCTGATTCCACCATGGAATACGCGGCATATATGTCCGATGTTTCCGCACAGACATTTACTTTCAATTTCTTTTTCTGGAGGAAAATGGAATTGTCCGTTTCCCTTCCCGGATATATCTGTATATAATTTTCCTTTTCCAGGTCTTTTAATGTGATCCTGCCTTTTGAAACAGCCGGATGCCCCGGCGGCACCCATGCGATAATGCTGTCTTTAACGATCGGTTCAAATACAGGTATGATCTCTCTTTTGCTGACAATGCAAATATCAAGAAGATGCTGGTTCAGCATGCCGACAAGCTGCGAGCTGGTTCCTTCCACCAGTCTGATCTCTATCCCGGGATGCTTCTGCCTGAAGCTGACTATCCGTTCAGCAAGGAACTCATTGTAAAACGGATATGCCGTCCCTGCAGTCACACTGCCCTGCTCGACACCGCGTGTCATGGCGGCTCTCTGCATGAGCTGCTCCTCCATGTGCAGCATGTTCCTTATATCCGAAAGGAGACCTTCGCATTCCGCAGTTGCGCTGACTCCATTCTTGCCGCGAAGGAGCAGGCTGAACCCGAACATTTCTTCAAGAGCCGCAATGCTCCTGCTGATGCCCGACGGCGTATACCCGAGTTTTTCCGCGGCAGCGCTTAGGCTGCCTGTCTCTATGGAACACATGAGTGCTTTCAATTTTTCCGTATCCATTATATTCCTCCGGTCTATAAGCGGAATATAACACTTCTTTGCAATTTAGTCAAAGTTGATTTGATATTTTTTCGTTTTACTCAAACAACGCCACGATGTACAGTATACGCAAAAGGAGGTATCGAAATGATCAGAATTCATTCCATAGCCCGTCAGCCGTCGCTTCAGAAAAAAAGTGAGATCCTTCTGGCCGCAGTCATTATAGCCAGAAGTACCTCACTCATATTTTCCAGGATCGCCCTTGGTTCTTTCGGAACCTTTAATCTGCTTGCGCTCCGCTTCGGTGCCGCCTTCATCCTTCTTGCAGCCATCTTCGCCCGCCGCCTTTTTGCCATAAAAGCAAAAGAACTGCTTGCAGGGGTGCTGCTGGGCGTACTGTTTACAGCGGTGCTGACGCTTGAGCTGTTCGGACTTAAACGCACCGACTCGGGCACTACATCATTCATCGAAAACTCTGCAATGATATTTGTACCTGTATTCCAGATGATCATCTTCAGGAAGAAGCCATCCGGCCCCAACTGTATCCGCATCGCCCTGGCACTGTCAGGCATCGGCATCCTGACGCTTGGCCAAAGCGGGGGATTATTCAGGAGCGGGAGCATCTATCTGATCGGTGCCGCCCTTTGTTATGCTGCCGTTATCATGGCCACTGCAGGCTTTTCCAAAAAATATGATCCTCTGCTGCTTGGCATAACTCAGGTAGGAACTGTAGGAATACTCTCATTTGTCCTGTCACTGATCTTCGAATCCCCGCGTCTGCCAGAGTCAGGGAGAGAATGGCTGATGATCCTTGCCCTTGCGGTCGTATGCAGCGGATTCGGATTCACTCTTCAGCCGCTTGCCCAGCGCGGTACAACAGCCGAAAGAGCCGGCATGATGTGCGCTGTAAGTCCTGTCAGCGCTGCTGCGCTCGGGATCATATTCCTGCATGAACAGATCTCTCCTTACAAGGCTGCCGGCTGTGCTCTCATAATGCTGAGCCTGATCGCAGAACCGCTCATAAAACGGGTAACGTATTTACACAAAAGGTCTGTGAAAAAACTTGTTTAAGCTTAAGACATTCCTTAAAGGCTTCTCCTGTTCTTTCCAACACTTTGCTGTACTCGTTGCCTATGCCGCTATGGGGTATAGACAAAAAAGACCGCCGCACTTTCTTAGTGCGGCGGCCT
>SVDE01000121.1:0-4484 GCA_015057955.1 Lachnospiraceae bacterium
CAGGGACGTCGTGCTCGCGACCAGCGTAAGGAGCCAGTTTGTGATGAACATCAGGAACAGGGATCCTATGAACTGGGTTCCCTGCTGGAACAGAGTTCCCACGCTCTGATTCATGGTCATGCCAATGGTATCGACATCGTTGGTCACTCTTGAGAGCAGGTCACCTGTGGTGGAACTGTCGAAAAATCTCAGCGGAAGGATATTAACCTTACGGTTGATGTCTTTTCTCAGATTATATGCTGTCTTCTGGGTTATGGTGACCATGAAGAAACTCTGGAAATACGACAGTATGGCTGCAGCGACATAAAAGCTTATGACCATGATGCTTATACTGACCACAGAGTTGATGTCCACATCTCCTCCATGGACGGCCGCTAATATGATGTCTGCGATCCTGCTGACAAACCTGGGACCTATGACTCCAAGCAGTGTTCCTCCCACGGCAAAAATCACGGTAAACACAAGCATGACCGCATATTTTTTCATGTATGAGAGCAGAGGCTTCAGATATATGAAGGATGCTCTCTCAGTACTTCTACCTCGCATTTTTGAGCTCCTCCTCTGACAGCTGTGAATAGGCGATCTGCTGGTATACGCTGCATGAAGCAAGAAGGTCTTCGTGCCTTCCTATACCTGCCACCTTGCCTTCATCCAGGACCACGATGGTATCTGCGTCCTTTACCGTGCCTATGCGCTGGGCGACTATCAGGACTGTCGCGTCAGCAGTCTCCTCTCTGAGGGCTGCCCTCAGATTCTTGTCTGTCTTGTAATCAAGAGCGGAGAATGAATCGTCAAATATGAATATCTCCGGATGCTTGTATATGGCCCTGGCGATCGATATCCTCTGCTTCTGTCCGCCGGAGAAATTGGAACCCGCCTGGGCAACCGCGGTGTCTAAACCGTCGGCGTTCTTATTCAGGATATCCATTCCCTGGGCAACTTCGAGCGCATGGATTATGTCGTTATCATCGCCTTTGCCTTTGTTTTCACCGTAATCTATGTTGGAGCGCAGTGTGCCCTTGAAAAGTATGGCTTTCTGCGAAACATATCCTATCTTTTTCCTGAGGTTCCTGAGTGAATACTCCCTGACATCGACACCGTCCACGAGAACGCTGCCCTCCGTCACGTCATAAAAACGCGGAATAAGGTTTATCAGCGTACTCTTGCCGCATCCGGTCGAGCCTATGAATGCCACTGTATCGCCCTTTTCAGCCTTAAATGAGATCCCGTCCAGGACCTTCTCTTCGGCATCGGGATATTTGAATGAAACATTCCTGACCTCTATGCAGCCTTTATCAGGCACATCGTCCGCAAGAGGGCCGTCCTTGATGCGCGGCTTCCTGTCGAGCACCTGATTGATACGTCCGGCTGAGACCTGGGCTCTCGGAAGCAGGATAAAGATCATGACGAGCATCATGAATGCCATGAGTATCTGGATGGCATAAGCCATGAACACAACAAGGTCACTGTAGATGCCGAGCCTTTCGGGAACAGGGCTGTTCTGGATCAGGAATGCGCCGACAAGATAGATCGCCAGAGCTGTCGTTGACATGACAAACTGCATGCCGGGCATCAGGTAAGCTATTGCTCTGCCTGTAAAGAGATGGATGCCGGTAATGTGGGAATTGGCTTTCTCGAACTTATCCTTCTGGTATCCTTCAGCGTTATATGCACGGACAACACGCACACCGGTGATATTCTCACCCATGAGCCTGTTAATGTTGTCTGTAAGTTTCTGGAGTATCTTGAACTTGGGTATGACGATCGCAATGTTTGAAACGATGAGAGCGATCACGATCACTATCGCCACTCCCGTGACAACGAGGAATGACGTATCCTTGTCAAGGATCTTGAATACGGCCCATATGGCGATTATGGGCGCCCTGAGGATCGCCTGCAGACCCATGGCTATCATGAATGTGATCTGGGTCACGTCGTTACCGGTTCTGGTAACCAGGCTCGCTGTGGAAAAATCCCCGATCTCTTCCATTGAAAAATCAACGACAGCATTATATACGCTCGCGCGCAGATTTCTTGAAAAGTTTGCCGAGATCTGGGATGTGGAATAGCCGACTATTACCGTACAGCATGCCTCGCCTATGGCGCACAGCAGCATGATGAGACCGGCTTTAATAACTTCCGATGTTTCTCCCTGGCTGTTTACAAGTGACGTGATCCGGTTCATGTAATCCGGGATAGTCAGTGTAAGCCAGACAGAAATGACAACGAAGGTAACGACTATCAGGATGAAGAGAATATCTCTTTTTTGGAGTCTTTTTAATAGTCTTATCATTCTTGTCTGTCCTGAACAAATCGAATATGGACTATTATAAAAAAAACTTTCTGTAATAACAAGAAAAAAGAACGGCCGCAGCCGTTCTAATTAGGAATAATCCCTCAGATACCGCACACCGCCGTGCCGGCTCTCATAAAACCGGTAAAAGAACATGACTATTGCCTCTCCGGCGCGCTTAAGACGTATATGGAAATGCGGGTCCCTGGCTATCTTTTCAGTCAGCACTGCATATACCCCGGCATTGTTTGCGCCCCACATGTCAGTGAAGAGCTGGTCTCCAACCATCATAGTCTGCTCTTTTGTAAGGCCCATCCTTTTCATCGCCTCTATGTATCCGGATGCCTTCGGTTTTCCGGCATTGCATACGTAATCGGTACCGACCGTTTCAGCAAAAGGCGCCGTACGGGGAGTATCATTATTTGATATCAGGCAGGTTCTGAATCCTATCTCTTTCAGCTCAGCAAACAGCCTGACAGCCTTGTCATTTGCAGGAGCATCATGCATGACAAGAGTGTTGTCTATGTCAAACAGTATCCCCCTGTACCCGGCTTCATAGTATTTATTAAAATCAATGGCGTACACTGATTCATAGCGTACGCCAGGATAAAAGCATTTAAACATTTCAGTTTGTGAGTTTCCTTATCTCATCAATGAAGGTGTTGACATCCTTGAATTCCCTGTAGACGGAAGCGAATCTTACGTAAGCGACCTGGTCCACTTCCTTGATATGGTCCATTACGATCTCGCCGATAACGGTGCTCTTCACTTCAGCGGTTCCCAGCGAGAAGATGTCGTTTTCAATGTCATCCACGAGTTTCTCGATCCTTTCAGCTGAAACCGGACGTTTGTAGCATGCCCTTAAAACTCCGTTCTGGATTTTCGTGCGGTCGTAGGGTTCGCGGTTGTTGTCCTTCTTTATGACTATGAGAGGGATCGTCTCCAGTTTCTCATATGTTGTAAAACGTTTCTTGCATACAAGGCACTCCCGTCTCCGTCTGATGGCCGTGTTGGCATCATTGGGTCTGGAGTCGGAAACTTTTGTGTCCGGGTTTCCGCAATAAGGACATTTCATCAGGTCAGCCTCCCAATAATCACTTACTGTAACTATTAGATTAATATACTACATTTTGTATGCAAGTACAAGAAAATACTACTATTATGCGCCTGATTTCCTGTATTCTACTTCAGCCAGTTTTCCGAAGAATTCATCATGTGCGTTTTGATACTCACGTGTGAAATCTTCGTTGCCGCTCTCATGAAGCGAAGTTACATATGTATGGGCAAGTGAGGCAAGTTCAGGCTGAACACGTGCTACAACAGAGATGCCTACATTTGAACAGATATCGGATATCCTCTCCATGTTTGTGAGCACATCCAGGAAAGCGGTGCCGCCGTTGATGGTACACATGCCTGTACGCAGTCTCTCAAGATGGTTGTCATGCAGTGTGTTGATCACATCGTCCATTACATCCTCAAGAGGTTCTATCATGCGGGCTGCATCAATATCCCTCTTTTCAAATGCCTGCTGGGTATACTTAAGTATCCTGTCAAGAAGGCTTTCTGCAACATCTATCTCTTTAATGGCAGTTTCCGAGAAACGTATCTCGGTATCCTGCTGCTGGATAGCAACTTCGGCTATGTTCATCGCGTGGTCGCCAAGCCGCTCGAAATCATTTACAAGACGGTTGTACTGGTTGAGTATCCTTATGTGTCCGTCATCCATGATGTTCGGGGACAGTTCCACCAGATAGCTGCCCACATTGTCCGCAAGCATGTCGATGTCATCTTCCCGTTCAATAAGCTCGTCTATCTGTTTTTTGTTGAACTGTTTGCAGTTTGCAAGCGCTTCACGTATGCTGCGTGAGGAAAGCTCAAGCATCGTTTTCAGCACTTCATAACAGGAATTGAACGCAAGCGCCGGTGTCTTGAAGAATACCGGGTTGAGTGCCTGGATCTTTTCGTCATAGATGCTCGCACGTTTCTTATCATCCTTGATGATGCGGCAGCTGAGCTTCTCGAGCAATGCAGTGAACGGAAGCAGTATGACCGCACATGACAGGTTGAAGATGGTATTTGTATCAGCAATGGAACCGGCAGTCATAGACATTGTCCACATGGAGTTTAACACTCCTGTCAGATGCAGTATGTTGACCACAACAAGTACCAGCGCTGTCTTTCCCAGATTGTA
>SVDE01000121.1:4494-7662 GCA_015057955.1 Lachnospiraceae bacterium
TTCTGGTTTGCCTTTGCGCCAATGCTGCAGACTATCGCAGTCGTGACGCAGTCGCCAAGATAGATACCGGTGAGCATGATATACACCGTCTTGAACGGTATCGTACTGGCCATGGCAAATGCCTGTAGGATACCAATGGTAGCCGAGGAACTCTGGAGTATGAAAGCAACTCCCGCGCCTACGGCATAGCCCAGCAGTGAATTGTCGCCTATGCTCGCGAACATGGAATCAAGCATGCCGTTTTCGGAAAGGACGCTGACCGCGCTGGTCATGTTCAGAAGACCTGAAAACAGTATGCCGAATCCGATGCAGATGCTGCCGATATTGTTGGTCTTCTTAAATTTGTCAAATCCCATGATCAGGACCATTCCCGCGATCAGCGCAAGAGGTGCAAGCGTTGATGGCTGGAACACCCTGAGGAATGACGTCGAAGACTCGCTTACATCGAGCAGTCGTATGATCTGACCGGTAACAGTAGTTCCTACATTCGCTCCGACTATGATACCAAGTGACTGATGCAGGGAAATGACTCCTGCCGCTACCAGACCGGATGTAATGACTATTGTGGCGGTCGAAGACTGTATGACAGCAGTTATGAGCAGTCCGAGCAAGAAGGCCTTGACCGGATTGTTGGTGACCTTCTCCACCGCTTTTTTTAGAGTTCCTGACGACCCTTCCTTCAGGCTGTTGCCCATAAGTCTCATGCCGTACAGGAACATGGCAAGTCCTCCCAGAAGGGAGATTATGTTAAATATACTCATTTCAGAATATTTTCTATGTCTGCCTTAGGTCTGAATCCGATTATCTGGTTTGCTGCTTCTCCGTTTTTGAAAAGAATGAGTGTGGGTATGCTCATGATGCCGTATCTCATTGCCAGCTCAGGCTGTGCATCGACATCGATCTTGCCTACTTTGATCTTGCCTTCCCAGTCGCGGGCGATCTCTGCTACAACAGGTGCCATCATCTGGCACGGGCCGCACCAGGTTGCCCAGAAATCAACAAGAACAGGGATGTCAGATGCGATGACCTCCTGCTCGAAATTATCTTTAGTTAAAATGATCTCTGCCATTTTCATATCCTCCTTAAGAATGCACATTCAGGGAATTCTGCGTATTATTGCGCCAGATTCCCGCAGTATGATTATGTCACAACGCAGGCCAAATGACCATACTGTAAATTCAACAAAAATGTCATATCAGACTGAAGCGTTTAAGCGCATTATATACGCCATTTTCAAGCATTGCTTCAGTATGGAGCGGGATCAGCTGTTTAAATGAGTCTTTCGCATTTCCCATGGCCACCCCGTATTTTACTGTCTGAAGCATCTCCAGGTCGTTGAAGCTGTCCCCGAAGCCGTATGTGTCTTCAATGTCAGCTTTCAGATGATCCATGAGCTCGAGAACTGCCTTTCCCTTTGAAACACCTTTGGGTATGGTCTCAAAAAGCACACCGTCATGGTCAGCCCAGTTATAGTCGTCTCCTATCTCAGCCAGCACCGCATCCCGGTTGCTCTTTGCTGTATATGACGCGCTGACTTTCGCGGCGTGCATCTCTGACGTAAGATCCACCGGGCTCAGGCGGTCCGGAATATGCAGCTGGTAGATCCTGTATATCTCATCATCGCCGTTCTCAATGTAAACCGGATCATAATAAAACCAGTCCCGCCCTTCCGGATATGAGGCGAACCCGTTTGCTGACAGGCATTTTACGAGCCTTACAAGCTCATCCTGCGGAAGCTCAACTGACTTGAGCACTTCCCCTTCCCACTCAATGTATGTGCCGGCGCCTGCGATGATGCCGTCAAAACCCATGTCAAGGATCTCATCAAAGATCATTATCCTGGTCCTTCCGGTGCACAGCACAGGGTGGTGTCCGTTTTCCCTCAAAAGCCTTATGGCTTCTTTCGCTGACGGGGTGACACCGTTGACGTAATCATAAATGGTACCGTCTATGTCAAAAAAAACATATTTGCTGTTCATATGTATAGTTCCGGCCTTCTGTTTGCCAGTGAAGGCACTGTCCTTCTTGTTTTTTCAATGAGTTTCGTATCGATCTCTGCAATAAGGAGTTCCTCTTCCCGTCCTGCCCTTACGATCACATTTCCGAGCGGATCAACGACCATGCTGTTTCCGACGCGTTCCCTGCCCATGTCGCACATCGCAACAAACACTGTGTTCTCAAGTGCTCTGCTCCTTGTAAGGAGTTCAAGCTGTGTAAGCTTGCCTTCACCGTCAGACCATGCTGCGGGAACTATGATGATATCCGCGCCGTTCAGGGCCTGATGCCTGGCTATCTCCGGGAATCTCAGTTCATAGCAGACCATGAGCCCGAGTTTGCAAAACGGTGTGTCTATCGGTTCAAACAGCTTATCCCCTGCAGCATTGAAATCGGACTCCAGATAATTGAAGGCATCATAGAGATGCGTCTTATGATAGACGCTTCTTATGAGGCCTTTGTCATCCGCAACGATCGTCGTGTTGAAATTCTTTCTTTCAGATGCCGGTTCATACATTCCGAAGATCATCCAGATGCCGTTATCTGCGGCAGCTTTACGCATTCTGTCCACAGCCGGGCTGTCTGTTTCATGAGCGGCTTTCAGTTTTTCATCCAACATCGCATTTTCCGGAAATGAAGCGAGGAAGACTTCGGGAAAGACTATCAGCTCTGCTCCTTTTGCCGCCGCTTCGGCTGTAAGCCTTTCCGCTGTTTTCAGATTCTGTCCGCATTCCGGGTTCGTTAATGTCTGCGCCAGCGCTATCTTATATCTCATCTTATCTCCTGATCAGAATATGTTTCCGTTCAAGATCGCGGTCATCATCCGCTTTCTCGCACCGGGGGAATGTTTTTCTATGTCTTTCATAAGTCCCCGCACGAAGCTGCGCTCAGTTGAGCGGTCCATCGGGCAGGGATTCGCTACCACGGGGATGTTCATCTTCCGTGCCGCTCCGGTTGACACGGCATTTGTCACAAGCATATACGGCCTTATGATCTTTATGCCTTTGTCCGCGTAATCAGTTACGGGAAGGAATGTTGAAAACCTGCCTTCATATATGAGCGAGAGCATCATCGTCTCCGTCATGTCATCCATTGTATGGCCGAGAGCGATACAGTCAAATCCGTTCTGCACGGCAAAGTCTACGAGCGCTCCTCTCCTAAGGTGTGCGCACA
>SVDE01000019.1 GCA_015057955.1 Lachnospiraceae bacterium
CTTTTCAAATGCCCTCGCAAATGCTATCGCAAGCAGGTCGCACGCAACAAGCTGGCATGAATATGCTTTGGTGGTGGCGACAGCGATCTCCGGACCTGCAAGTGTGTAAAGGCAGTGGTCCGCTTCCCTTGCTATGCTTGAGCCGACAACATTTACAATGCCAAGCGTTGAAGCACCGAGTTCCTTTGCCTTACGCAGTGCCGCAAGAGAATCTGCGGTCTCTCCGGACTGGCTGATGACAACCACCAGATCTCCCGGGTGCACTCCCAGTTTTCTGTACCTGAACTCACTGGCGATCTCTACACGTACAGGGATCCTTGCAAGATCTTCGATCACATACTGTGCGCAGACTCCGACGTGATACGCGCTTCCGCAGCCGACTATCCACAGCATTGAAAACTTCTTGATCTCTTCTTCTGTAAGGCCGCACGCAGACAGATCGAGCTCGTATTTTCCGTTCTGTTCCTTAACGACAGAATTGATGGTGTCTTTTATGACCTGGGGCTGTTCATGTATCTCTTTCATCATGAAATGCTCAAAGCCGCCCTTCTCTGCTGCCTGTGCATCCCAAGTGATGACTGTCACCGGCTTTTCTGTGACATCTCCGTTTAAGTTGTACACTTCCACCGCATCGGGTGTAAGGCGGGCCATCTCATAGTTGTCGATATAGATGACATTTCTGGTGTACTGAAGGATCGCCGGCACGTCTGATGCCAGGAAGTTCTCACCCTCTCCTAGGCCGAGTATCATGGGGCTGTCTTTTCTGGCAGCGTAGATCTCACCCGGATAATCCTTGAACATGACCGCAAGCGCGTAAGATCCGCGGACACGGACCATGGTCTTGGCAAGTGCGTCTATGGGGCCGATGTTATATTTTTTATAGTAGTAATCGATCAGCTTGACCGCCACTTCAGTATCTGTCTCGGACTGGAATGTATATCCGTGGCGAAGGAGCTTATCCTTAAGCTCCTGGAAATTTTCGATTATTCCGTTGTGAACGGCTATGACATTTATGTCATCTGATACATGAGGATGGGCATTGGTTTCAGTTGGCTCGCCGTGAGTTGCCCACCTTGTGTGTCCGATACCGGAAGTTCCGGCAACTGACATTCCGTTATCAGTCTTATCGGCAAGCACAGAAAGCCTTCCCTTTGCCTTTATGACAGAAGGGATCTCCGATCCGTCCCTTACAGCTATTCCGGCCGAGTCATAACCTCTGTACTCAAGCTTCGAAAGTCCGTCCAGAAGTATCGGGGCTGCCTGCCTGTTTCCGGCATATCCTACTATTCCGCACATATGTATTCTCCTTTATGAATATGTTCTGATTATTCCTTCAGCTATCTCACGTCTGGTAACGCATCTGTCCATTGCCTGCTTTTCAATGTATCTGTGTGCAGCGGACTCGTCCATGTTAAGTTCCTTGATGAGCACCCATTTGGCGCGGTTGACCACTCTGATCTCATCCATCTTTTCTTCTATGGTCCGCGTCTTCTTTTCAAGCTTCCTGACCCGCTCCCTGGCGCTTATCATCCACTGGAGATTTGATTCGAGCACGGCTCTTGAAAGCGGTTTCTGGGTAACAAATACTCCCTGCTGAGTGAGTTTTTCCTGCACATCTCCGAAAAGCCCCGAACCAACTATCACCATCGCAACAGTGCCCTCGGCGTCGCATGCGTCTGCAGCGAAACGGAGCCCCGCATCATCCGGGAGCGGTGAATTGATCAGGACCATGTCAAAGCCCTGTTCATAAAAGATCCGCTGAGCAGCATTGACACTGGCTGCCTTCCTTATGCGGTCATACCTGTAAGGAGGAAGCATCTCTTCAAGAGCAGTATTTATTTTTTCAGAAGCTGATACGATCAGCACGCTGTAAGCGCGTTCCTGAAAACCCATATGTTCACTTTCCGCAGTAAATGTCTATTATGCTCTCCGGAATGTATTTCCGGATGAAACTGCTCTCAAGCGCTGCCGCCTTTGCAGCTTCAAGGCTTTCAGGCAGCTTTGACAGACCTTCCAGCTCTTCGTTTGAAGCGCTGAAAAGGTTAATGTTGATCGCAGGCGGAAGGACCATTGATCTTTCAAGACCTTCAAGGCCTGCATATATCATGAGTGTAAATGCAAGGTAGGGGTTGGAAGAAGGATCCGGAGACCTGAGTTCCATGCGCCTGTACGCCGGTGCAGCTGCAGGTATGCGTATGAGCTGCGAACGGTTTTCAGGCGACCACGAAATATACTTCGGAGCCCGGTTCTGCCCGAATCTTTCATAAGAGTTCTCTGTCGGATTCATAAATACTGTCATGTCACAGGCATTTTTCAGCACACCTGCGATCATACTGTCAAATGCACCGTCTTTTTCAGGCGATACTGACATGTTAATGTGGAATCCGTTGCCGGCCTTATCTTTTAACGGTTTTGCTGAGAAATCAGCAGCAAGCCCGTTCCTGTTCGCTACCACTTTTACGACCGTCTGGAATGTTTCCGTATTGTCGGCAGCAGTGAGCGCGTCAGAATACCTGAAATCTATCTCGTTCTGTCCCGGACCGTCCTCATGATGTGAGCTTTCCGGCCTGATCCCCATGCGTTCCAGCGTCAGGCATATCTCGCGGCGGACGTTCTCGCCCTTGTCTTCAGGCGCCAGGTCCATGTATCCGGCATCGTCATACGGGATCCTTGTCGGTTTTCCATTTTCATCCAGCTCAAAAAGATAAAACTCCTGCTCGGCTCCGAACGAAAACCCGTATCCGGCCTCGCAGGCATCTTGTATCGCTTTTTTCAGCAGGCTTCTTGTATCACACTCAAATATCCTTCCGTCAGGATATGTTATGTCTGAATACATCCTGACGACTCCGCCGTGCTCCGGTCTCCACGGCAGCTGGGCAAGAGTCCCCGGATCCGGATGCAGGAACAGGTCTGAATGTGCTTCGTTTCCAAAGCCTGCTATGGAAGAAGCGTCAAACGCTATGCCGCTTTCAAAAGCTCTTTCGAGTTCGTCCGGCATGATCGAGACATTCTTCTGTCTTCCGAATACATCACAAAAAGCAATACGTATGAACTTTACGTCTTCTTCATAAACGTACTGGAGCACTTCTTCTCTGGAATAACTCATCTTTTTTCTCCTCGGATATTTATGCATTTATTATTTACGCGCACAGGGCAAAAGTCAAATGCTACATGTTTGAATAACCCATAAGAAAACTGTCGACTGCTTTGGCACATTTTCTTCCTTCCGCTATTGCCCATACTACAAGTGATGCGCCCCTGCGCACATCGCCGGCTGCAAAGACTGACTCTGCATTCGTTGAATAGCCGATGCCGGCCAGCGTGCCTGAAGCTGTTCTCTCAAGCCCGAAAGCATCTGCAACATAGTCGTCGCAGCCTGCAAATCCTGTTGCGAGAATGAGCATGTCACACGGTATCGTTTTTTCGGTATTTTCTATCTCTGTGATCCGGATCCTTCCGTTTTTATCACGGTTTTTTCTGATCTCTATCGTAACTATCTCATTTACCGCTCCGTCATCTGATCTGTGTATTTCTTTTACGGTAGTTGAAAACATTCTCGGGTCTTTCCCATACCTGCAGATAGCCTCTTCCTGTCCGTAACCCGGTGAATATACATTTTTCTTTAGAGGCCAGAACTCCCCTTCTGCATTTAACGGAGCCATCGGATTCCTGTCCAGCTGCACGACAGATCTGCATCCCTGCCTCAGCGCTGTTGCGACGCAGTCATTTCCGGTATCCCCTCCGCCAAGGATGACGACATTTTTCTTTCCGGCATTCATGTCAGTCCGGTCTTTCAGCCCCAGAACGGTTTTCGTTGCGTCTGTAAGATAGTCAACGGCGAAGTAAACTCCGGATGCATCTCTTCCTGGAACATTTATGTCACGGGGTTTCCTGCTGCCGCAGCAAAGCACTATGGCATCAAATCTATCCAGCATGTCCAAAGCGCTGATATCTCTGCCCACATCTGTGTTCAGGATAAACTCCACTCCTTCGTTTTCCATGAGATCTATCCGCCGCCTGATCACTTCTTTATCCAGCTTCATGTTCGGGATCCCGTACATGAGAAGTCCGCCGGGCATGTCAGCTTTTTCGAAAATCGTGACCTGATGGCTCCTCTGGTTCAGACAGTCCGCTGCTGCGAGTCCCGCCGGTCCCGATCCGACTATGGCAACTTTTTTCCCGGATCTTACTCTCGGGATCCTTGGAACAACCCAGCCTTTAGCAAAAGCTTCCTCTATGACCGCATATTCATTGTCATGTGTAGTTACAGGAGTGTCATTTATACCGCAGACACATGCATTTTCACAGAGCGCCGGACATACTCTGCCGGTAAATTCCGGGAAATTGTTTGTCTTTAATAACCGCTGTGCCGCCTCTTTCCAGTTACCCATGAAGATCTGATCATTATATTCCGGGATCAGGTTATGAAGCGGACATCCGCTGGATCTGCCGGAAAAGTCAGTGCCCGACTGGCAGAACGGGATCCCGCAGTCCATGCATCTGGCTGCCTGTCTTTCACATTCCTCTTTATTCAGAGGCAGATGAAATTCCCTGAAGTCCCCAAGTCTTTCTGCAGGGTCCCTTTCCGGTCTCGTCTTTCTCTCATATTCCAAAAAACCCATTGGTTTTCCCATACTGCCTGCCTCCTTATGCTCCCTGTATCTGACGGAAAGCCTCAAATTCAGCCTGCTCATGCGGCATTCCCTGTGCTTCCAGTTTCAATATTGCAGATGTGACTCTCTGATAGTCCGACGGTATTATCTTTTTAAAACTGCCAAGATATGAATCAAAGTGCTCCAGTATCAGTTTCCCGAAATCACTGCCCGTCGCCTCCACATGTTCATTGATCAGACATCTCAGTTCATCGATATCCTGCTTGTCTGTCAGACCTGTCATGCGTACCATGTCTTTATTCAGTCTGAGATAAAGATCATGATCTTCATCGAGCACATACGCTACACCTCCGCTCATGCCCGCGGCAAGATTCTTACCCGTCCTTCCAAGTATTACGGCTATGCCGCCCGTCATGTATTCCAGGCCGTGATCTCCGCAGCCTTCGCATACGGCAGCCGCCCCGGAATTACGTACACAGAACCTTTCGCCTGCGATCCCGTTGACAAAAGCTTTACCGGAAGTTGCGCCGTAAAGGGCAACATTTCCAAGTATGATATTGTCTTTCGCTATGAATCCGGCGTCCCGCGGTGTTTTTAGTATCAGTTTTCCGCCTGACAGTCCTTTCCCGAAATAATCGTTTGCGTCACCGATAAGTTCGATCGTCATCCCCTTTGGAATGAATGCGCCGAACGACTGTCCTCCTCCGCCAGTGCTTTTGACTACATAAGTATCATCTTTCAGGGTATTTCCGAATCTTTTAGTTATCAGCGATCCTGTCAATGTCCCGACTGTCCTGTCTGTACTTGACACACTGATCTTTACGCAGGCACTTCTGTTTCGGTCAAATGCCTTTTCAAATGAAGGTATTATCACTCTTTCATCCACTGTTTTTTCCAGTTCAAAGTCATATACGTCATTTTTGTCAAAATGGACCGGATAATGGCTTCCTATAATGGGTGAAAGGTCTATAAGGTCGGCCCTGTGGGTAATGCGCTTCTCCCTTGGTTTTATCAGATCAGTGCGGCCTACCAGATCATCCATGCATCTTACGCCCAGCTTTGCCATTATCTGCCTGACTTCCTCTGCAACAAACATCATGAAGTTCATTACATATTCAGGTTTTCCGCAGAATCTTTTTCTGAGATCGGGATTCTGCGTGGCGATACCCATGGGGCAGGTATCGAGATTGCATACCCTCATCATCACACACCCCAGAGATACAAGCGGAGCCGTCGCAAACCCGAATTCTTCAGCACCGAGTATGCAGGCGATCGCCACATCACGTCCTGTCATGAGTTTTCCGTCGGTTTCAAGCTTTACCCGGCTCCTCAGGCCGTTCTTCACCAGCGTCTGATGTGTCTCAGCCAGTCCCAGTTCCCATGGTAGTCCTGCATCATGTATCGAGCTTTTCGGTGCAGCTCCGGTTCCCCCGTCAAATCCGGAGATGAGAACTGTCTGTGCACCTGCTTTGGCAACACCTGAAGCAATGGTGCCCACGCCGGCTTCTGAAACCAGTTTTACCGAAATAGCCGCATCCTTGTTGGCATTTTTCAGGTCATATATCAATTGTGCGAGATCCTCTATGGAGTAGATGTCATGATGAGGAGGCGGCGAGATCAGCGTTACCCCGGGGGTTGAATAACGGGTTTTCGCGATCCATGGATATACCTTCTTGCCCGGAAGGTGTCCCCCTTCACCCGGTTTTGCTCCCTGCGCAAGTTTGATCTGGATCTCCTTTGCGGAACACAGATAGGCGCTGGTGACTCCGAACCGTCCTGATGCGACCTGCTTGATGGCGCTGCAGTATTCTGTTCCGAAGCGGGCAGGGTCTTCTCCGCCTTCACCGGAATTTGACTTTCCTCCAAGCCTGTTCATCGCGGCAGCCAGGCATTTATGAGCTTCTTCCGAAATAGATCCGTAACTCATTGCTCCTGTTTTGAACCGCTTAACGATCTCGGATGCAGGCTCCACTTCTTCAAGCGGGATCCCCCCGTCTTCGGCCCATACGAATTCAGTAAGCCCGCGCAAAGTATGCGGTACATTTTCCCGGTCGACAATACCTGAGAATTCTTTAAATTTATCAGGATCACCCGTCATTGCAGCATGACGCAGCGCTACTACCGTCTGCGGATTATACATGTGATCCTCAGATCCCTCATTTGAACGTAGCTTATGTTTACCGAAACTGTCCAGTGTCGTGTCAACGCCCAGATCAAGAGGGTCGAATGCATGGTCATGAAGCCATTCGACACCTTCTCCTATCTCCTTAAGCCCTATTCCCTCCACAGGGCTTATGGTATTGGTAAAATATTTATCGATCACTTCTCCGCAGATGCCTACTGCCTCAAATATCTGCGCGCTCTGATATGACTGCAGGGTGGATATGCCCATCTTTGCAGCTATCTTCACGATACCGTGAAGTATCGCGTTATTGTAAGATTCGACCGCCACATAAGGGTCTTTATCCAAAGTCCCGTTTTCCACGTATTCTTCGATGCATTCATGTGCGAGATAGGGATTTACTGCTCTCGCTCCATATCCAAGAAGCAGCGCAAAATGATGCACATCTCTGGGTTCAGCACTTTCGAGTATTATGGAAACCGCAGTCCGTTTGCGCGTCCTTATCAGATACTGCTCCATGGCCGAAACTGCAAGAAGTGACGGGATAGCGACATGATTCTCGTCAACTCCCCTGTCTGACAGGATTATTATGTTAGCTCCATTTTTGTACGCCTTGTCGCAGCTGACGAACAGTTTTTCGACTGCATTTTCAAGCGAAGTATTCTTGTAATACAGCAGCGAAACTGTCTGCACATTGAACCCCTCCCGTTTCATGCTCCGGATCTTCATCAGATCAACTGAAGTCAAAATGGGATTCCTTATTTCGAGCACTCTGCAGTTTTCCGGTTTCTCTTCGAGCAGATTGCCGTCAGAACCGGCGTAGACAGTCGTGTCAGTGACTATTTCTTCGCGGAGAGAATCGATCGGAGGATTTGTCACTTGCGCAAAAAGCTGTTTGAAATAACTGAAAAGCGGCTGATGCTTTTCCGACAGAACTGCAAGTGTGGCATCATTTCCCATCGATGCAGTTGGTTCTATCCCGTTTCTGGCCATAGGGATTATTGAAGCTGTTATGTCTTCATAAGTATATCCGAATGCTTTGTACAGCCTGCTCCTATCCTCTTTTGAGCTTTTCCTGACTGCTGTATTTGGAATGTCAAGTTCCCTTAAGGTTACGAGATTTGCATCCAGCCATTCACCGTATGGACTCCTGGCCGCATAAAATGCCTTGCACTCCTCATCAGATATGATCTCTCCGCGTATTGTATCCACCAGCAGCATTTTCCCCGGTCTCAGACGGGATTTGCAAACGATCTCTCCGGGATCCAGGTCCAATACTCCGACTTCTGAAGAGAGGATTAGTTTTCTGTCTTTAGTGACATAGTATCTGGAGGGGCGCAGTCCGTTTCTGTCGAGTACCGCGCCCATGATATCTCCGTCCGAGAACAGGATCGCTGCAGGTCCGTCCCACGGTTCCATCATCGTGGAATAATACCTGTACATGTCTCTTTTTGGCCTTGATATCTCGGGATCATTCTTCCATGGTTCCGGAATGGTTATCATCACAGCAAGCGGAAGCGGGAGACCTCCCATCATCAGGAATTCCAGGGTATTATCAAGCATTGCTGAATCCGATCCGCCTTCCGTGATCACAGGGACTATCTTTTCCATGTCATCTGCAAACAGGCTGCTGAAGAGTGTCTCCTCCCTGGCCAGCATCCTGTCCACATTTCCCCTTATGGTATTGATCTCCCCGTTGTGAAGTATCAGCCGGTTAGGATGTGCTCTTTCCCAGCTAGGAGTTGTATTTGTGGAGAAACGGGAATGCACCATTGCAATGGCGCTTTCATATGATCCGTTTTGAAGATCGGCGAAAAACCTTCTGAGCTGCCCGACCAGGAACATGCCTTTATATACTATGGTCCTTGAAGACAGGGAACAGATGTATGTATCTTCCCTGCTCTGTTCAAACTGTCTTCTGATCACATATAGTTTGCGGTCAAAGTCTATGCCCTGCTTAATGTTTCCGGGCCGCCGTACAAAACACTGACAGATATGGGGCATTGAATCAAGCGCGGTCTGTCCCAGGATCTGCGGAAATGTTTCCACATCCCTCCAGGCTATGAATTCAACGCCTTCCCTCTCACAGATCACTTCAAAAAGCTTCATCGCCAGACGTCTGGTCAGAAGATCCCGGGGCATGAAGAACATTCCCACGCCGTAATCACGCGGGCCGCCAAGATCGTTTCTCAGGCCGGAAAAGAACTTATGCGATATCTGGAGCATGATCCCTACACCGTCACCGGTCTGGCCTGTTGCATCCTTTCCGGCTCTGTGTTCAAGCTTTTCGACAATGGAAAGAGCATCTTCAACAATAGAATGCGAAGGAATGCCGTCAATGTTGACTACTGCGCCTATTCCGCATGCATCGTGCTCAAAAGATCTGTCATATAATGTTTTATTGCTGCTGAGTGCCATTTCACGACCTCCGTTGGAATGTGGAAGCCAATGGCAAAAGAAAAGACAATGGCATCCAAAAAAATGATGACGCCATTGCCATCTCGTTAGATGCTATCATCAAATCAGTGTTCAGTCAAGAGCGGAATCAGACACAGATCAGCATAAGATGATCATTTTCCAGATCATTATAAAGCTTCAGATGTTTGTCTCCCGCAGCATAAACCTTTACTATTGAGCGCAGTTTCCCGTCTGAAGTGAACTGTTCTGTAATGTCTTCAAGATCCCTTAATTTTTCAGGAGAATAATGTCTGGTCTTCTCATCTGAAAAAACTGCGGTATAGAGGATCTCCGACTCAACCAGATCCTGGAATATATGGCTTCCGAAGGACAGTTCTGGGTTATACCCGGCGCTTTTTTCCTGTATCTCGCATATTGCTTCAAATTCACTTATGTCTGAAAAGCTGGTCGGGACTCCCAGTTCCGGTGAAGATGTCCCTATCCTGCCGGGAACCATGAGCATCATGTGTTTTCCTTTTTCACGGTATTCCCAGTTAATCTGTCCGATCAGTCTGGCGACCCTGGGCTTATCTGCATGATCAAGATTATAATATCCGATCGGATCCACGTAGACCACGGTATCGATCTCACTGCATCTGGGAAGTCCCATGCTTGAGCCTGTGCTTTCCAGAACTATGCTCTCATCGGATATATTGTCCGGGATCACGACTTTTCCGGTGTCTTTAAAAACCTGCAGAGGCCGGCACTGCAGCAGGTTTATCGTATATTCCCCTGTTTCTGAAATGTTCATGGTAAACTCAATGTCTACAGGGTGATCATACTCTTCCTGGATCGTCTGCATCATTACCTTCATCTGTGTCATCAGGGTTTTGTTTTTAACAAGTCCTGCGCAGGATACAAATCTGACGAATCTCCATCTTCCCAATTCCCTAAGGCGCATCTCAGCATCCAGATCCCGTTCCATCAGAGTGTTTATCAGATATGCAGGAAGCTTAGGTTCGATCGTTTCAGCCTTGAGCTGTTTAAGTACATGCCCGTTTGTATCTACCGCTTCTATGTTTTTCTGGGAGAACTGATGTTTTAGGGCTGTCGATGTATTTGTTGTTGCCTCAGGCATGTCAAGGCTTACCATTCTCGGATATGAGCCTTCTTTCCGGTCAACAGCGGACGTCCCAAGTCCCATCACCAGTCTGAGCATCCCTGCAGACGGATCCATGTTCTTCATGAATTTATACGGGCTGAATGAATATCCGACACCCGCAGCGCACGGCATGTAATAAGAACCGTAATAGGATCCGGATACGCGCTGTATGAGGAGCGCCATCTGTTCGTCTTTTTTATCCAGTCCCCTTCTTTTTCTGTAATCCAGGGCGGAGAGACCCATTGTGCTGGCATAGACTTTTTTTACAGCATTTTCAAATTCGAGGAGTCTTTCTTCCATCGTTCCCCTGTTTGCGCAGAATACAGATTCATATTTTCCGGCAAACGCATTTCCGAAACCATCTTCCAGTATACTGCTGGACCTGATGATATAAGGATCCTGGCCATAATATTCCAGGATATCCCGGAAATGGTCCTTCATGTCCTCAGAGAAGCTGCCGTTTTTAAGTTTTGAAGCGAACTCCGGAGCAAGATCAAAGTACTCCTCCTCCGTTCTCTGCCTGATCCTGAGATCCCAGAAATTGTTGTCTACAATGTATGTGTAATAAACATCAGAGCCGATAAAGAACGAATCGTGAGGTTCAAGCACTTCATTCAGATCCGGAGCGACGTTTCTTATTATGGCTCTTGCAAGCAGCATTCCGCAGGCCTTTCCTCCGATCATGCCGGTTCCTACCATGTGGCTCCTTGTCATGAAATAATCTTCAGGACGGAAATGCTTCTTTACCATCTCACGCATCTTACTGTCCCTGGTCATCATGATATTGCACATTTCAGAGCAGTATCCTTCTATGTCTGACCCGGATTCATACAATATCCTTGCGGTATTGAAGAAACGGTCCCATGAATCGATGTGCTGGTCTTCTCCCGGTCTTTGCATGCTTCCCAGGACCTGATAAAACCTGCTTGAATTAACTCCGTCAAGTATCGGACGGAATGACCCGCTTTCCCTGTCATAGATATGGGGCAGGAACATTGTCTCCGAATCCCTGTTCCAGACTTTTGACGGACGTACAAAGACTTTCTTTCCGTCAGAATAGACATCAAGGAACAGCTGCGTTGTATTGCTGATCTTGTTGATCGCATTTACGGAATGCCTCCCGCGTATTATCGGAAAAAAAGCCACCGTATCAAGAATAAAAAGGAACGGGCATGTTACACGGAAGAAGTTGCCCATCATCAGATCTGTTGCCCATGCAGCCTGCAGTTCCGAAAGACAGTCAAAGACATAAAACGCGTCATACCCTTCCTTTTCGATTATGTTATGGATATCTACTGTAAATGTCTCGAAACGGTGCGAAAGCGGGATAACATATTTTTTTACTTCGGGGCAGTCCTCAACAAGCGGCTCGTGGCTGGCAAAGCGGAAGTAAACAAGATTTCTCCCGTCCTTTTTTGCCTGTTCCACATAAGGCTCCATGAACAGTCTGAATTCATCCAGACTGTTCACCCGCCATACAACATTGTCGCCAAGCCTGATATTGTCAAGCGCCTTATCCATCTCAGGTATTCCTGATCTCACTCTCTCAAACGGAGCCATGGCAGCCTCCTTTTTTCAATGCAAAGTGTCACTCAACATCCTGGAGTGCAGCATAATCCTCTTCTCCGGTACGTATCTTTACAACCTTTGTTACAGGGTAAACAAATATCTTTCCGTCTCCGATATGCCCTGTATAAAGAGCTTTCTTTGCTGCTTCTATCACGTCGGCAACCGGTATCTTGCTTACCACCACTTCAACTTTAACCTTGGGTAGCAGCGTAACATCCATCTCTACGCCACGGTATCTCTCGCCAGCTCCTTTCTGGACACCGCATCCCATGACCTGGGTTACCGTCATGCCGGTAACTCCAAGATCGTTCATTGCCTTCTTGAGATTGTCATATCTGCTCAGCCTCGAGATTATGACAACTTTGCTGATACCTGTCTCTACTGCTGCACCGCCTGCAAATGTCTCTCCGCTGCTTTCAAAATGCCTTGCTGCCAGGGTAACCGGAACAGCAGCATCCACACGGGCAGCGTCCGCATCAGCGTAGGATTCAACTCCCAGACTGGAGTTTTCATTTACATCCATTGTCATAGTGTTCGAGATATCCATGATGCTGAAGCCGGCATATGCGCTGGGCAGACCATGTTCAGTAGAATCAAGGCCAACGATCTCCTCCTGTTCTGTAACACGCAGGCCGAATATCTTTTTTATCAGCATATATGCAAGTGTTATCGTAATGGCAGTCCATCCAATGACACTTATGGTACCCAGTGCCTGCTTACCAAGCAGTGACACCCCTCCGCCGTAGAAAAGTCCTATTAATGTATCATTTCCCGGAGCTGAGGTTGTAGCAAACAGGCCGACTGCAATGGTTCCCCAAATACCATTCAGGCAGTGCACTGCTACAGCTCCGACCGGATCATCCACCCGCAGCACGAAATCCAGGAGCCAAACTCCGAACACTACCAACAGGCCTGCCACTATTCCTATTACCGAGGCTCCAAGAGCATCTGTTACATCACAGCCTGCAGTAATGGCAACCAGTCCCGCAAGTGATGCGTTCAGGCACATGGAAACATCCGGTTTGCCATATTTGATCCATGTAAATATCATGCATGTCACAGTAGCAAGCGCCGGGGAAACTGTTGTCGTAAGGAAGATCGATCCAAGCTGACTGAGGCTTGTAGCTGCAGCCCCGTTAAATCCATACCATCCAAGCCACAGGATAAAGCATCCAAGTGCGCCAAGCGGCAGATTGTGTCCGGGGAATGCATTGACCTTGATGATCTTTCCCTTTTCATCTTTTATGAATTTCCCGATACGGGGACCCAGTATCGCGGCACCTATCAATGCAGAGATGCCTCCGACCATATGGATCGCGCATGAGCCTGCAAAATCGTGGAATCCGATCTGTGACAGCCATCCGCCGCCCCATATCCAGTGAGCCTCTATCGGGTATATCACTGCAGATATCACAGCTGAATAAACGCAGTAAGATATGAATCTTGTTCTCTCTGCCATTGCGCCGGAGACGATAGTTGCGGTGGTTGCGCAGAATACAAGGTTAAATACAAAATTCGACCAGTCGAAATCAGCATAGCTGCTGAAAATGTCGAATCCGGGTTTTCCTATGAAACCCAGGAGATCCTCGCCAAACAGCAGACCAAAGCCCACAAGAACAAACACAACCGTTCCAATACAAAAATCCATGAGGTTTTTCATAAGGATATTTCCGGTATTCTTGGCTCTCGTAAAACCGGCCTCAACCATGGCAAATCCTGCCTGCATCCAGAAAACAAGCGCTGCGCCGGCAAGGAACCACACACCAAATATCTCGTTGGTAACTGAACTCATGATAGTCTCACTCATAATTTCCTCCTAAAATGAGAAAGGCGCTTCGGGATGATCCCAAAGCGCCTTTGCTTTATTGCCGTGAGTTTACAACGCAGGCTTTTCATTTGTCAAGTTTAAAAATCATTTTTCGACATTTTTCGCAGACAGAATGTCGTGAGCGTCACAAAAATATGTCATATATGACACAAAAGTGTGCCGAAATTGACATTTTTCATTTTTCTGTTGACATTTCTTTTTCACGGGTGTTTAATTAGGCACAGTAAAGGCAATGGCGTCTTTTGAGGAAACTCAAAGGGCGCCTTTTCTTTTTGTGTGAAAGGAGCAGAAATGGCAAAGATATCTGATTATTTTGGAGAAAATGTTTTTGATGAAAGGGCTATGAAAGCCTGCTTACCTGCTGATGTTTTTCTATCGCTTAAGAAAACCATCGATGAAGGTGCCCAGCTTGACCCGGATGTTGCCAATGTTGTCGCGGATGCTATGAAGGATTGGGCGATCGGTAAGGGTGCTACCCATTTTACCCACTGGTTCCAGCCGCTGACAGGTATCACAGCCGAAAAGCATGACAGCTTTATCGCTCCTGCTGAAGATGGCGGAGTCATAATGGAGTTTTCCGGCAAAGAGCTGATCAAAGGCGAACCGGATGCTTCATCCTTCCCGAGCGGCGGACTCAGGGCTACTTTTGAAGCAAGAGGATATACAGCATGGGATCCCACCTCGTTTGCCTTCATTAAAGGAAAAACATTCTGCATCCCTACAGCTTTCTGTTCATATGGCGGTGAAGCGCTGGATAAGAAGACTCCTCTGCTGCGCTCCATGGAAGCACTCAGTCATCAGGCTGTCAGGATCTTGAAACTCATGGGTGACGACAAGGTCAGATCCGTACGCTCCTCTGTCGGTCCCGAACAGGAATACTTTCTCATTACAAGAGAAATGTTCGACCAGAGACCTGATCTCAGGTTCACCGGCAGGACACTTTTCGGAGCCAAACCGCTTAAAGGCCAGGAAATGGATGACCATTACTTTGGAGTTATCAAACCTAAGGTACAGGAGTTCATGAATGAGCTCAACGAGGAACTCTGGAAACTCGGCATCCTTGCCAAGACAGAACACAACGAAGTTGCTCCTGCGCAGCATGAGCTGGCTCCGATATATTCAACAACCAACATTGCCACTGACCACAATCAGCTGACTATGGAGATCATGCAGAAGGTGGCTGCAAAGCACGGTCTTGTATGCCTCCTTCATGAGAAGCCGTTTGCCGGGGTAAACGGAAGCGGAAAACATAACAACTGGTCCATTTCAACAGACTACGGTACCAACCTGCTCTCCCCCGGCGACACTCCTGCAGAAAACCTCAAGTTCCTGCTTTTCCTCTGTGCTGTGATCAAAGCAGTGGATGATTATCAGGATCTGCTCCGCATATCTGTAGCCACTGCAGGCAATGACCACAGGCTTGGCGCCAATGAAGCACCTCCTGCAGTCATATCCATTTTCCTTGGGGATGAGCTTACCGGAATACTTGAAGCAATAGAACAGGACAAACCCTATGAAGGTGTTGAAAAGGTACAGATGAAACTCGGTGTTGATGTTCTTCCTAAGTTCAACCGCGACACCACAGACAGAAACCGGACCTCACCGTTTGCGTTTACAGGAAATAAGTTTGAGTTCAGGATGCTGGGTTCTTCAAACAGCATTGCCTGCGCAAATATCATGCTGAACAGCGCGGTGGCCGATACTCTTGCCATCTTTGCTGACAGGCTTGAAGCTTCTCAAGACTTTGATGCTGCTCTTCATGAGATCATACGTGAATCGATCAGACAGCATAAGCGCATCATATTTAACGGTAACGGCTATGAAGAGAGCTGGATCAAGGAGGCAGTTGAAAAAAGAGGGCTTCTTAACTACCGCACAACTCCCGACTGCATGCCTCATCTGCTCGACCCCAAGAATGTGGACATGCTGATGCGCCAGAAAGTCTACAATGAAGCGGAACTGAAATCCAGATGCGAGATCATGCTCGAAAACTACAACAGGACAGTCGTCATCGAGGCTAACACAATGGCCGGCATGGCTAAGATCCATATAGTTCCTGCAGTTGAAAAGTACTGCGCTGACCTAGCCGGCGCAGCCGCAGCAAAGAGATCGGTATGCCCGGAGCTTGCATGCAGGTTTGAGAGAGGCATGGTTTCTGATCTTACGGCACTCATAGACGAGATCATGGAACAAACAGGCGAACTCGAAAAAGTGATAGCCAGCACAAACGAGATTGAGAATGTTGTTCAGCGGTCCGAATATATCAGGGATGTCGTTCTTCCGAAGATGTGTGAACTCAGAGTGCCGTGTGATGAGGCAGAAACAATGACCGCAAGAAGCTATTGGCCGTTCCCTACATATGGGGATCTGCTGTACGGAGTTCATTAAGGAGATTGCTGCATGTGTTCGATAATGGGATACACAGGAACTGATATCAGTTTGCCCCGGTTTGTGGAATGTCTTAAAAGGACCGCCTCGCGCGGTCCTGATGACTGCCGGGTAATAAAAACATCCGGATGCATATTGGGCTTCCAAAGGCTGTCCATCATGGGGCTTACACCCGAAGGGATGCAGCCTTTCAGTATGGACGGGCTTTATGTTGTGTGCAACGGAGAACTGTACGGATTCGAAGAAACACGTGATGAGCTGAAACAAAAAGGATATACATTTGCCAGTGATTCTGACTGTGAGATCATACTTCCGCTCTATAAAGAATACGGCACAGACATGTTTGCAATGCTTGATGCCGAGTTTGCATGCATCATATATGACGAGACTGCCGGTGAGATCATTGCGGCCAGAGACCCTATCGGCATAAGACCTCTGTACTATGGTTTTGATAGAAACGGCGGCATTCTGCTCGCCAGTGAAGCCAAGAACCTTGTCGGTCTGGCAGAAACTATCCTGCCGTTTCCTCCGGGTCATTATTATAAAAACGGCGAGTTTGTATGTTACTGTGATATTTCCAAGCCCGAAGAGATCAACAGAGATGATCTTGAAACGGTATTCGGACAAATACATGACAAGCTGGTGCGCGGCGTTGAAAAGCGGCTTGTTTCAGACTCAAAAGTCGGTTTTCTCTTATCGGGCGGACTGGATTCTTCTCTTGTCTGCTCCATTGCCTCAAAGAAAAGCTGCGCGCCGATCCGTACTTTTGCAATAGGCATGAGTGAAGACGCGATCGACCTTAAATATGCCAGGCAGGTCGCCGATTTCATCGGTAGCGACCATACGGAAGTCTACATGACTTCCGGGGATGTCATCTCTGCCCTGGAAGATGTGATCCATCTCCTTGGAACCTACGATATCACAACCATACGTGCCAGCATCGGCATGTATCTGGTTTGCAAGGCAATCCATGAGCAGACCGACGTGCGGGTGATCCTTACCGGTGAGATCTCGGATGAGCTGTTTGGATATAAATACACGGATTTTGCACCTTCTGCTTCCGCTTTTCAGGAAGAAGCCCAAAAGCGCATCCGCGAGCTTCACATGTACGATGTGCTCCGCGCAGACAGATGCATTTCCGTTAACTCTCTTGAAGCCAGGGTCCCGTTCGGTGATCTTGACTTTGTGAGATACGTAATGTCTCTTGATCCGGAAATAAAACTCAACAGGTACGGAAAAGGAAAATACCTTCTGAGGAAGGCTTTTGAGGAAGGCGGTTATCTGCCCGATGAGATACTCTGGAGAGAAAAAGCAGCTTTTTCAGATGCTGTCGGACATTCAATGGTCGATTATCTGAAGGAATATGCGGATGAGCAATACACAGATGAAGAATTCGGGAAAGGATGCTTAAAGTATTCCCATGCCCGTCCGTTTACCAAAGAGTCTCTTCTCTACAGAGACATTTTTGAGAAATACTATCCCGGACAGTCGGAAATGATAGTTGATTTCTGGATGCCCAATAAAGAATGGGACGGATGCAACGTCAATGATCCTTCTGCGAGGGTACTGTCGAATTATGGAGCAAGCGGAATATAAAGGAGGCCTGTCATGACAAAGTATATTTTTGTAACCGGTGGCGTTGTTTCGGGACTCGGCAAAGGGATCACAGCCGCTTCACTCGGGCGGCTCCTTAAAGCGCGGGGACTAAAAGTGGCTGCGCAGAAACTCGACCCTTACATAAATGTAGACCCCGGTACTATGAGTCCTTACCAGCACGGAGAAGTCTATGTCACGGATGATGGCGCCGAGACCGATCTGGATCTCGGACACTATGAAAGATTTATCGATGAGGACCTGAACAAGTACTCAAACCTGACGACCGGAAAAGTTTACTGGAATGTACTCAATAAAGAACGGCGCGGTGAATATCTTGGCTCCACCGTTCAGGTTATCCCTCACATAACAAATGAGATAAAGGAATTTGTCTACAGCGTCGGCCGCAAGACAAATGCCGATATTGTCATCACCGAGATAGGCGGAACGATAGGAGACATAGAATCCCAACCGTTCATAGAGGCTGTAAGGCAGATCTCCCTCGAGGTCGGCCGTGAAAACAGCCTCTTTATTCATGTTACGCTGGTGCCGTATCTTCATGCCTCGGAAGAACATAAGTCAAAACCCACCCAGCATTCCGTCAAGGAGCTTCAGGGAATGGGTGTAAATCCCAATATCATCGTCCTGCGGTGTGACGAACCGCTGGAGGAATCGATCTTCAAAAAGATCGCTCTGTTCTGCAATGTCAAGCCTGACTGTGTAATTGAAAACATTACCCTTCCTGTTCTCTATGAAGCTCCGCTCATGCTTGAAAAAGCTGATTTTTCCTCTGTTGTCTGCAGAGAACTGGGTATTGAAGCTCCTCTTCCGGATCTCTCCGAATGGGAAGAAATGGTTGCCCGGATAAAGGAGCGCAGTCTGGGCAGCATCACCATAGGACTGGTCGGCAAATATGTCGAACTACATGATGCTTATCTGTCTGTTGTTGAAGCTCTTCACCATGCAGGTTTCCATCACAGCGTCCATATCGATATCAAGTGGATCGATTCGGAGAAATTGGATCCGGGCAATGTTGCTGAGACCCTTAAGGATGTTGATGGGATACTTGTTCCGGGCGGCTTTGGAAGCAGGGGTATTGAAGGCATGATCCTTGCTGCACGGTATGCAAGGGAAAACAATGTGCCCTATTTTGGCATCTGCCTCGGAATGCAGATCGCTGTTATTGAATACGCAAGAAATGTCTGCGGTATAGCTGAAGCAAATTCGGGCGAGTTTGACGAACTCTGCAAAAACAAGGTCATAGATTTCATGCCCGGCCAGAGTGATGACATCGACAAGGGCGGCACGTTGAGACTCGGATCCTGTCCATGTGTGATCACACCCGGCACAACCATGGAAAAGTGCTACGGAAAAGATCTGATAAATGAAAGACACAGGCATCGCTATGAATTCAACAATGATTACAGAGATATCATGGCCAAAAATGGTCTGGTCATCAGCGGACTGTCACCTGATGGGAGACTTGTCGAGACCGTGGAGCTGTCTGAAAGGCCTTTCCATGTCGGAGTACAGTATCACCCCGAATTCAAGAGCCGACCTAACAAACCGCACCCGCTCTTTATGGGATTCATAGGAGCTGCTGTTAAAAAGGCAGCTGAAGGAGGATCAAAATGAAGCTGAACTTTACGAAAATGCACGGATGCGGAAATGACTACGTATATATTGACTGCATAAAAGAACATATAGACATTTCTGACAAGTCCCTGCTCTCGCAAAAGATAAGCGACAGGCATTTTGGCGTGGGGTCTGACGGTCTGATCTTTATCAATCCATCAAAAAAAGCTGATTTTGAGATGGAGATGTATAACGCAGATGGGTCACGCGCTCAGATGTGCGGCAACGGCATCAGGTGCGTTGCAAAATATGTTTACGACCACGGATACACTGACAAAACTGAATTCACCATTGAAAGCGCCGGAAGCGTAAAGCAGATCTTCGTTTATCCTGAGAACGGATGTGCAAAGACCGTCACTGTTGACATGGGCGAGCCGATCCTTACATCCTCTGACATTCCCGTCACTTCAGTTGGTGATACTGTAATATCCGGTCCGATATATGTCGACGGAAAGCCTTATAAAATGACCTGCGTTTCCATGGGAAACCCCCATGCAGTCATCTTTACCGGCCTTCCTGATTCATGCGATCTTGATCTTTCGTCCTTTGAGATTGAAAAGATAGGTCCCCTGTTTGAAAACCACGTCAGATTTCCCCAGCGGACCAATACGGAATTTGTCCGGGTGATCGACCGCAATCACATGGAAATGCGGGTATGGGAAAGAGGGGCCGGCGAGACTCTATGCTGCGGAACAGGCTGCTGCGCATGTGCCGTCGCAGGCGTACTTAATGATCATACTGATCCGGAAGTCAAAATTTCCGTTTTAGGGGGTGAACTGTCCGTCAGATGGGACAGGAAATCCAATCATGTCTTCATGACAGGACCCGCAGAAACAGTTTTTACAGGTACTTACGATCACAGGGAGTGAACATATGCTGCAGACAAATACTAATTACCTTGGAGTATCAGAGAATTATCTTTTTTCAACAATAGCGCAGAAGATAAAAGCTTATGTCGCAGATCATCCGGACCGGGATATCATACGTCTTGGCATAGGTGATGTTACACTGCCCCTGGCTCCGGCTGTCATATCAGCTTTACAGTCAGCTGTTGATGAACAGAGCCATCAGGAAACATTCCGTGGGTATTCGCCCGATCTGGGATATGATTTTCTCCGCCGGACTATCAGCGAACAGGATTACATGTCACGTGGCTGCCGGATCGATCCTGATGAGATCTTCATTTCAGACGGTGCAAAATGTGACATAGGAAATCTGCAGGAACTGTTTTCCGAAAACACAGATGTTGCCATCTGCGATCCTGTTTACCCCGTATACGCGGATTCCAATCTGATGGCAGGAAGGAATATCAACTACATGCCATGCCGCGAGGAGTTTGGCTTTCTGCCTGATCCTGCTGCTTCCGGTTCAGATCCCTGCCTTATCTATCTGTGTTTTCCTAACAACCCTACCGGAGCTGCAATAACAAAAGGAGAACTTCAGTTATGGGTCGACCATGCGCTGAAAACCGGATCCGTCATTATTTATGATGCCGCATATGAGGCGTACATTTCAGACCCTTCACTGCCCCATTCGATCTATGAGTGCAAAGGCGCCGAAGCCTGCTCCATAGAGGTTCGCTCATTTTCTAAGAATGCTGGATTTACCGGCCTGCGTCTGGGCTTTACAGTCATTCCTAAAGAGCTCAGGATAAACGGGACCTCTCTGCATGACATGTGGGCACGAAGACACAGCACAAAATACAACGGTGCTCCCTACATAATCCAACGTGCAGGTGAAGCAGTCTATTCGCCTGAAGGCAGGAAGCAGACCCGCAGTCAGATAGATTATTACATGCGCAACGCAAATCTTATTATGTCTACACTGAAAGATGCAGGCTATTCTGTTACCGGTGGCTTGAACGCGCCTTATATCTGGATGAAAACACCCGGCACACTAAGCAGCTGGGAATTCTTTGATCTTCTCCTTGAAAAAGCCCAGGTGGTAGGAACTCCCGGCAGCGGATTCGGTGCCTGCGGTGAGGGATATTTCCGCCTTACAGCTTTCGGTGAATATGAAAAGACAAAAGAAGCCCTTAGTAGGATAGTAAATCTCATATAACGGAGCTAAAAAATGAGTATTCATGAAGAATGCGGAGTTTTCGGTCTGTTTGCGGCCGAACCTGTTGATGCAGCGCATATAAGCTACTATGGCCTTTATGCGCTTCAGCACCGCGGACAGGAAAGCTGCGGTATCGTAGTAAATGATGATGGCGTTTTTTCATCCCATAAAGACATGGGCCTTGTTAACGAGGTGTTCAGCCGGGATATCCTTAAGGCTTTTCCCAAAGGGACAATGGCTGTTGCCCATGTACGTTATGGGACCACAGGAGGAACAAACCGCAGAAACTGCCAGCCCATCGAAGTCAACCACATAAAAGGACGCATGGCTCTTGCACACAACGGGAACCTGTCAAATGCTTTTGAACTGAGGAACTCTCTGGAATTGTCAGGGGCGATATTTCACACCACGAGTGATACCGAAACCATAGCCTATATCGTTACTCATGAGAGGCTTAAGTCACCTTCGATCGAGGATGCCCTGAACAATGCCATGTACAGGCTTGACGGAGCATATTCGATCATACTCATGTCTCCACAAAAGCTTATATGTGCCAGAGACCCGTATGGTTTCAGACCTTTGTGCTACGGAAAAACTGCGGATGACATATATGTCATTGCTTCAGAAAGCTGTGCGATAGAAGCCGTAGGCGGTGAATTCATCCGCGATCTGGATCCGGGAGAAATACTTGTATTCAGCAAAAACGGTGTTGTCTCACTAAAGGATCACTGCGGGACAAAAAATAAAAAAACATGCGTGTTTGAGTACATTTATTTTGCCAGGCCGGATTCTGTAATAGACGGAATATCCGTTCATGAATCCAGGATACGCGCAGGCGAGATCCTTGCAAAAGTCCACCCCGCTGATGCTGACATAGTGATCGGCGTACCGGACTCAGGGCTTGACGCAGCTTTGGGTTTCAGCAGACAGTCAGGCATTCCATTGTCTTTAGGGTTCATAAAGAACAAATATATCGGGAGGACATTTATCGCGCCATCAGACCGAATGGATCAGGTTAAGATAAAGCTTTCCGCCATAAAGAGCGAAGTCAGCGGAAAACGGATCGTCCTTATCGACGACTCAATTGTCCGCGGCACTACCAGCCGCAGGATAGTCAGGATACTTAAAGATGCAGGCGCCAGGGAAATACACATGCGGGTATCAGCGCCTCCTTTTCTTCACCCCTGCTACTACGGTACAGACATAGATTCAGAGGAAAACCTTATTGCATGCCATCACAGTATTGACGAAACAGCCCGTATCATCGGCGCTGACTCTTTAGGATATCTGCCTGTAGAAAACCTTTGTGATCTGACAGAGAATAATGGATTCTGCAGCGCATGTTTCAGCGGGAATTACCCTACCGCTGTTCCGGCAGATACGAGAAAAGACCGTTTCGAATCACGGTTATCGGAGAAAAATAAATGAAAGCATCTGCTTATGACAAAAAAATAATCCTGGAAAACGGGCAGGAATACTATGGTTACTCTTTCGGATCCGACTCTGAAAAAGTCTGCGAGCTGGTTTTCAACACATCCATGGTCGGATACCAGGAGATCCTGTCAGATCCGTCTTATACCTATCAGGCTGTGGTCATGACATATCCGCTCATAGGAAACTATGGCTGCGCTGACGATGATTATGAAACCGATACTCCTTCGATCGGTGCCTTTATCGTCAGGGAGTATAATGATGAACCGTCAAATTTCCGTTCCGCTGCCACTATGTCTGAAGTCATGAAAAAGTATGACATTCCGGGCATATACGGAGTCGACACAAGAAAACTGACACGGCATATCCGTGAAAGCGGATCAGGCAAAGTACTTATTACCGGTGCGTCAACAGCTCTTGATGAAGGACTGTCCCTGCTGAAGGGAACCGCACTGCCAAAAGATGCCGTATCATCTGTCAGTAAAAACTCATGCCGGACATTTTATCCGGCTAAAGCTATTTATTCCGGTCTGAGGCAAAAGCCTTTTCATATTGCAGCAATTGACTGCGGAATGAAACAGAATATCATCCGCACCCTGAACAGATATGGCTGCATCGTTACTGTGATCCCCTGGAATGCCTCTGTATCCATGATAGATTCACTTGCCCCGGATGGCATTTTCATTTCCAACGGCCCTGGTGATCCGGAAGATATCCCTGAAACAATAAGGACCGTAAGAGCTCTGATAGGCAGATATCCTATGTTCGGCATTTGCCTTGGCCACCAGATCATATCTCTGGCATACGGCGCAAAAACATACAAGCTGAAATTCGGCCACAGGGGAGGCAATCATCCGGTTAAAAACCTTAAGACAGGAAAGATAGAGATCACTTCGCAGAATCATTCTTATGCCGTTGATCTTGACAGTATCAACAGCACAAAGCTTTCCCTCACACATATAAACCTGCTGGACAATACGGTTGAGGGTGTCGAATGCATGAGCGACAAACTTTTCAGCGTACAGTATCACCCCGAAAGCGCTCCGGGTCCGCAGGACAGCACATATCTTTTTGATCAGTTCATCAATATTCTCAAGGAGGCAGCCAATGCCAAAAAGAAGTGATCTGCATAAAATAATGGTCATAGGATCCGGTCCCATTGTCATCGGGCAGGCTGCCGAATTTGATTATGCGGGCACGCAGGCCTGCCTCGCGCTGAAAGAGGAAGGCTACGAAGTCGTACTTTGCAATTCCAATCCGGCAACGATCATGACAGATAAAACAGTGGCGGACAGGATATACATGGAGCCCCTTACGCTGGAATATGTGGCACAGATCATACGTAAGGAACGTCCTGACGCGATCCTTCCCGGGATCGGCGGTCAGACGGGCCTCAATCTCGCCATGCAGCTTGAAAATGCAGGCGTACTGAAGGAATGCGGCTGCGAGCTTCTTGGCACAAAAACCAACAGCATTTCAAAAGCTGAGGACCGTGAACAGTTCAAAGAGCTCTGTCAGAGCCTTGGCGAACCTGTGCTCCCGTCAGATATAGCCTGCTCAATTGAAGAAGGCATTGATGTCGTTTCAAAGATAGGCTATCCGGTAGTCCTCCGCCCCGCATTTACCCTTGGAGGGAGCGGCGGCGGATTTGCGGAAAATGAAGCTGAATTCCTTCCGCTGCTGAAGAATGCTCTGTCGCTTTCTCCTGCATCCCAGGTACTGATCGAAAAAAGTATCAAGGGATTTAAGGAAATAGAATATGAAGTCATGCGGGATTCAAATGATACCGCCATAACTATCTGCAACATGGAAAATCTGGACCCGGTAGGTATACATACAGGTGACTCCATAGTAGTCTGTCCTTCCCAGACTTTGAGCAATAAAGAATATCATATGCTCCGCGACAGCGCTCTCAGGATAATACGCGCTCTTGAGATCGAAGGTGGCTGCAATGTGCAGTTCGCCCTGGATCCTGATTCATTCCGGTATTATCTCATTGAGGTCAATCCCCGTGTCTCACGTTCTTCCGCACTTGCGTCAAAGGCCAGCGGCTATCCGATAGCCAGGGTTTCAGCTAAGATCGGTGCGGGCATGACTCTTGATGAGATCATGCTGGCAAATACACCGGCTTCATTCGAACCTTCACTTGACTATGTAGTCTGCAAGATGCCGAGATTCCCGTTCGACAAATTTACGGACGCAGACAACAGCCTGAGCACGCAGATGAAAGCCACCGGTGAGACAATGAGCATAGGAAGGACATTTGAGGAAAGTCTCCTGAAAGCAGTCCGTTCTCTTGAGATCGGCCTGCATCACATTCACAGCAGAAAGTTCGATGCATGGGATATAGACAGCCTGCTGGAATATGTATCAACCGGAACAGATGACCGTATATATGCCGTTGCCCAGCTGCTGCGCCTCGGATGCGGGGTTGACAGTATATTTGACGCTACCCGGATCGACAGGTTCTTTCTCCGTAAGATCAAAGCGATCACTGAAATGGAAAAAAGGCTTCAGGAAGAAGGCCGAAGCCTGACACCTGATCTTCTATACGCGGCAAAGAGAATGGGATTTGCCGACCTGAGCATATCCGAATACAGCAGCATAGCTGAATCTGATATCTGTTCCATGCGTGAAGAGCTGGGTATCACTCCGGTTTATAAAATGATCGACTCCTGCGCTTCGGAATTTGACAGCTACATCCCATATTTCTATTCGACATATGAAGACGAGAATGAATCTTTTATATCAGACAGGAAAAAGATAATAGTACTCGGTTCAGGTCCGATCAGGATCGGGCAGGGTGTGGAGTTCGACTACTCCACTGTCCACGCTGTCCAGACGATCAGGACTGCCGGTTACGAAGCCATAATAATCAACAATAACCCCGAAACTGTTTCCACTGATTACACGTGTTCGGACAAACTGTATTTTGAGCCGCTCTACATTGAGGATGTGATGAACATCATCAATCTTGAAAAACCGGACGGTGTGATAGCCGTACTTGGCGGCCAGACTGCAATTAATCTTGCCGACCCTCTTGCCGAACGCGGCGTCAGACTTATCGGAACAGACCGTCCCGCAATTGACAGAGCTGAAAACAGAGATCTGTTTGAAAAGCTGCTTGAAGATCTTGGTATACCGCAGCCAAAAGGCTGTGCCGTTACCAGCATAGAAGATGGTGTTGAGGCGGCATCGCGGATCGGATATCCTGTTTTGGTAAGACCGAGTTTTGTGCTCGGCGGCAGAGCCATGCAGATCGTCTCAAAAGAAAAGGACCTTCGCTCCTATCTGAAGACTGCAGTTGAGATCAACAGCGATAACCCGGTGCTTGTCGACAAATACATACGCGGGCGGGAAGTCGAGGTCGATGCCGTATGCGATGGTGAACACGTTTTTGTCCCAGGCATCATGGAACTGGTTGAAAGGACCGGCGTCCATTCCGGTGATTCCATAAGCATTTATCCGCCGGTTAACATTTCTGACAAAGTAAAAAATACCATCCTCGAATACACAAAAAAGCTGGGACCCGGTATAGGTATCAAAGGTCTGTATAACATTCAGTTCATTGTTGATCCCAACGATGATGTATACATTATCGAAGTAAACCCCCGGTCTTCCAGGACCGTCCCTTTTCTGTCCAAGGCAACGGGATACAGTCTTGCAGACATTGCAACCCTTGTCATGCTTGGGCACGATCTGCGCGAACAGGGCATAAACGATCTCTATCCTGCTGAAAAGAACCGGTACTATGTCAAAGTGCCTGCTTTTTCTTTCTCCAAGCTGCTCGGTATGGACGCATATCTCTCCCCTGAAATGAAATCAACAGGCGAAGCAATAGGCTATGATGGCAAACTGCACCGTGCCATGTTCAAAGCCATGATAGCTGCAGGGATAAACATGCACAATCACGGTACGATCGTGGTAACTCTGGCTGACGAAGATAAGGATGAAGGTCTTCCCCTTGTAAAGGGATTTTATGATATGGGCTTCAATATCGAAGCCTCTTCCGGAACAGGTGCCTTTCTCAAAGAACACGGCATACATACCCGCATCTTAGGCAAGCCCTCTGAAGGAAGCAATGAGATCCTCGACAGGATCCGCTCAGGCAGTGTCAGCTATGTCATCTGCACAAGAGCAGTCCTTTCCGGTGTTCATTTTATTGACGGGGCAATGATAAGAAGGTGTGCAGCCCGTAATAATGTAACGGACCTGACTTCGCTTGATACTGTCAGGGCTCTGCTCAGTGTACTTGAGGAACAGACAATACAGGCATCGCCGATCTTCTGACTTCGGGTCCGCCTGTACAAATTTTACGCTTGTGACCATCTTTTCACGGTTTGTTGTACAAAATTTACGCTTGTGACCATCTTTTCACGGTTTGATGTACAAAAATTACGCTTGTGACCACCGAACTATGGTCACAAGCGTAATTTTTGTACACAGCTGCCTAGATTTATGGTCACAAGCGCAAATTTTGTACACGGCTGCCGAGATTTATGGTCACAAGCGTAAAATCTGTACACGCCCACCGAGATTTATGGTCACAAACGTAAATTCTGTACATGACGCCAAGACAGAAGGCATCTTATTCACCGGATCCTTGCAAAAAATGCCGGGGAACCGTCTTCCTTGAACATTCCTATGTCCGTTGCCTCGCCGCGGCGGACATAGAATGTCAGTTTTTCTCCCTCAAAGCAGGACTTCTTAAAGTAAACTTCAATGTCTTTTATGTTCATGTCCTTCAACCAAGCGGATGAGAACAGCCCAAGGACGTTCCTTATGTAGGCCACATTGTTCATGTGACCGCCAAGGTCAATATCTATTGACCTGACGGTATATTCTCCAAGCTTTTCACACTCGGTGAAATCAGGATCTATTCTTGTGAAGCCTTCAGTGCAGACATCCTCCTGCGCTATCACCAGACCTTCAGGATATATTTCACCGCACCTTATCGGCCGACCTGTCTTATAGTTCAGGACAGCCCACTCGGTCTTGCCTTCCGCAAGCACTTCTCCGTCCGGAGAAGTGAGCAGATAATCTCTATCACACCTTAGGTCTTCAGCCTCCTTTGGCCAGGTCGAGGCTATGGCCCTGCTCATCATCTTAGGTCTCTTATGGAAATGGATCTTCGTTTTGACTGTAAGCCAGAACAGGCCTTTCTCAGGCAGAAGGTTGGCTCCTATGCCCAGTTCGTCCGCATGTTCCGAAGCTATGTCCTGAAAAAGGGAAAATGTATCCGCATATCCAAGCTTAGAGGTATGGTCGCACATTCCCGGTGTAATTACATATTCCTTAAAAAACTTATTATTCATCTTCATATCTCCATGGCTGCAAGGAAGCCTGCCTTGCCTGCATCCCCCACTCTGGCTACAGAATTTACATCTCCTATGAGCACGGTCTTTACACCGGCAGGGATCATCTGTTCTATTCTCTTTGCTTCATCTTTTCTGCTCTTCATTCCAAGGCTGAAGATCACGCTGTCACAGTTAAGCTCAAAGCTTCCGTCGGCGCCTTCGAGCACCACACTGTTGTCTTTGATCTCTTTGCATCTGGTATTCACCAGATGATCTACTCCCAGTTCGGTGAGCCTGTCAGCCACTGCGGTGAACTGCATGAACGCCATTTCAAGAGCTATTCTCTCCTGCATCTCAACTATGGTCACGTCATGGCCTTTTTCAGCAAGATATATGGCTGTGTCACAGCCGACCATTCCGCCGCCGACGATGACGATCTTCTTGCCCGGACTGCATGTGTCTTTATAGACCTCAAGTGCAGGGATAGCTTTTTCAATGCCGGGGATGGGAGGAACGGCTGCGGATGCGCCGACCGCAATGAGTACGGCATCCGGGGCAAACTGCCTGATCAGTCCGGAACTGACAGGGGTATTCAGCATCACCTTTATGTCCCTGCCCTCTACCCTTCGTATGAGCAGATCGCGGAAATTCTTAAGGTCCTCTTTTGACTCTTCATTATCGAGGAACCAGAGGATGCCTCCAAGGCGGCCTGTCTTTTCCGCAAGTACGACCTCATGCCCCTCATCAGCTGCAGTGATGGCAGCTGTCATTCCTGCGACTCCGCCTCCGATCACAAGGACCTTTTTCTTTATATCAGCTTTTTTAATGTGAAATCCCGGGAACAGGAATCCGCCGCTTGCAGGATTGACCGTGCAGAATGCAGCTCTGGGATCGATCGGTCCCGGCTTTAACGGGTGCTTCTCCAGATATGCGATTTCATCAGGATGCTCAACTGAACCCTTGTAGCATCTCATGCATCTTACACATCTCTGGATGTCTTCGGGATGACCTGCTGCCACTTTATTGGCAAATTCCGGATCCGCGAACATCTGACGGCCGAAAATGACAAAATCCACATAGCCATCCCTGATTAGCTCTTCTGACTGTTCAGGGCTGTTGATGCCGCCTATGAGTGCAACATGCACATCAGGAGGCGCCGCTGCAGAGATCACCTTCGCCAGATCAAGATTGCAGGCGTGGGGGTGAAAATGTGAAGATAATTCACGGGTCCTGTATGAATGGAAATAATGTCCTGAAGAGACATGGAGGATGTCCACCAGTCCGCTCAGCATCGTGCTGAACTCAGCCATCATCTCCGCGGTAACTCCGTTTTCCATGCGCTCTGCCCCGCTTATGCGCAGCTCTATGATGAAATCCCCGCCAACAGCCTCGCGCACGGCTTTTAAGATCTCCAGTGGAAATCTTGCCCTGTCTTTTATGGACTCTCCGCCATATTCATCCGTTCTGGTATTAGTACGCGGTGAGAAAAACTGTGTAAATAGGAATCCGTGCCCGCCATGGATCAGGACGCCGTCATATCCGGCTTTCTTCATGAACAGCGCTGCCTTCACGAAGTCATCTATCGTCCGGTCCATGCTCTCCCTGTCAAAAGCCTTTACTTCAACCCCGTCCTCACGGGTAAATGCGACCGGCCCGTATATGTCAGGAAAAACGCTGTCAGGCGTACCTGAATTTCCGGGATGGGACAGTTCCATGAAAGCCAGGGCTCCGTGCTTCTTTATCAGTTCGGCTGCTGCTTTCAGAGTATAAAAGTCCGGGCCGTCTGTATCACGCATGTTGAACTTTCTGCTGGGTTCCCCGGTTTTATTATCTGTCGGGTCATGTGCGTAACTGACAGGGTTTTCGCCGACACATACAGAAGCCTGTCCGCCTGCGGCACGCTCCTCAAGCATTTCATTGGTTCCCTCGATAAATATTTCGGTAAGGAAACGCGCGAATCCGGTAGGACCTGCAAGCATGCGGTTGCGGTAGACTTTGCCCCTTATTTCCAAAGGACTTAAAAGATGATCATAATTACCCATTTGATTTACCTGCAGGTGTGTCTCTTTTCAGGATCACGCTTGACGAGCGTGAACGCAGGACACACACATCGTTTTGGTTATACACTTCCATGACAACCCATATTGCACCGTTGTATGGATTCCGGTCTGTCTTTTCATCAACATATGCTCTTGCCCTAAGGGTATCTCCCACAAACACAGGGGCAAAGAATTTCATCT
>SVDE01000020.1 GCA_015057955.1 Lachnospiraceae bacterium
ATGTGAGTTTTTGTGGATAAAGAAAACCCGTCTCGGAGCATGCGCCCCTTGAGACGGGTTTGTCTACAGTCTGAAAGTCCGGGGAAAACCCGGACTTTTCTTTTCATTCACTTATAAGGATCACCAGTCTTTTTCCAGATCAAGGCTTCCCTTTTCAATGCCGTCATGGATAGTATCAGCCTCGCCGTATTCATTCTGGCTGTCCAGCGGCTCAAATGTTCCGTCAAGTATGGACTTGATCCTCTCTCCTGCTTCCAGTGTATCATAGTTCCATACCCAGCTTCCGCTATCGTCAACACCGCCGTATACATCATATTCATAGTTCTCATCCGGAACCATGTATCCCGAGAATTCATAATCTCCGAGGTTCATGATAGTCCATACGGTTATGTCTTCAAGAGTCATGTTAGTTTCTGTATTCCTGAAAAGATCATCAATGATCTGCGGATACTGCTCTGCCGGCATGTCCTTTAATTTCTGAATGATCGCCTTAAGGACCTTGTTCTGCCTTGCTGACCTGAAGTAGTCACTGTCGATCTTCCTTGTACGGCAGAAAGCGAGGGCCTGAACTCCGTTAAGGGTAACAAGGCCGCCTTCTTCGAGCTCGGTCGTTGTCTCCATCCTGCCCTGTCCTGTAAAGTCTGCTGCCTGTTTATTGATAGCCACAGCCTCTTCATCAGAGATCTCAACCTCTACTCCTCCGATGTCATCAACCATCCAGATCATGTTTGCGAAGTTGATCATTATATATTTATGAAGATCAAGTCCGAAGTTTTCATTTATGGTCTTAAGAGCAAGATCCGCCCCTCCATACATGAATGCGCCGTTGATCTTCTGAGGATCGTGGCCTTCGATGGGAACCTTTGTATCACGGAGGATACCGATAAACTTGATGGTCTCGTCCCTTGGATCGATCCTGACGATCTTAATAAGATCTGAACGACGGTCATCTACAGGAGTAACAGACTGTGTATCACATCCGAAGATAACAAAATCGATCGGTTCTGTAGGTGCCACAAGAGTGGTGGTCTCCTCTTCAGTCGTAGTCTCAGCCTCGGTCTCAGTTGGAGCCGGAGCTTCAGTTGTAACTTCAACGGTTTCCTGTGTTGTCGTGACAACGCTCACGACTTCTTTTTTGGAGCACCCTGCAATACAGAATACAACCGCGATCACAAGGATCATGCTGATGATTTTGCTGAACTTTTTCATTTTAATAACCTCTGTTTCATTTGTATGTGATTACTATATCATTTTCCGCCCTTTATTTTAAGGAGCAATTTTATCATTCCGTATTTTCCGTCATGCAGCAGCTTTAACAGGAGCTTTTGTTTTTTGCTGAAGGATCCTGCATAAGGACTGTTCCATACAAGTTCCCATGCCCTTTGAAACTCTTCATCCGAGCGTATGCTCTCTAAAAGTCCCGTGTCTGCACTGCCTGCATATTTCATCTGGGTAGTACCTGCATACGCGGCTATGAGGATATGGAAAGCGGCTTTTTTATCAAGATCCTCGATCCCTTCATCCTTCAGCCTTTCTCTTATGTCAAGATTGATCCTCCGGTTTGAACTGTAATATGACGGATTGCATTTATGGGTCATTCCCGAGTCTGTCCGGTAATCATAAAGAGCTTTATCGAGATAATATATGTTCTCTGCCGCAATGTATACGGGCACGCTCTGGAGAAGATCTTCCGCTACGCTGCAGTCATAGAATTCACTGTAATCCCTATCAGCGTCTAACAGAGTCCGCTTCATAGCCTTAAGGCACATGGAGTTCATGCTGTAAGACAGAAACAGCTTGTCATAGATGACCCGCTTATCCTTTACAGGCCCTTCCGGGAGTTCATGTTCAAAGAATGGCTGTCTGCTGTTTCCGTCAAATATGTCAGCATTGTAAATGACTATATCGCTCGAATTCTCTTCGATCACGCGGTTGATCTCCTCGAGTGCATTGTCCTTTAACATGTCATCCGCGTCGACAAACAAAACATATTCACCAAGCGCATTGCGGATCCCGACTCTTCTGGCCGATATAAGGCCTCCGTTCGGTTTATGGATCACTTTTGCGCTGCTGTTTGCCGCGCAGTATTCATCGCATACATCCTGGCACCCATCCGTGGAACCGTCATCAACCAGAACGAGCTCGAAGTCCCTGAAAGTCTGGGCATCAATGCTTGCGAGCATCTCCTTAAGGCATTCACCTACGTTATATATTGGAACAAGTATGCTGAATCTCATTTAATCTTACGTTTTACAAGCTGTTTATAGTAATAATATTTTCTGTAGGCTGCCGCACTCCTGCCCCTGGTCTTCCATGGCTTTACAGTTGTGCAGATGAGTTCGAAGTCATCCTTTTCTTTTTCGATCAGTTTCTCAAGCTGATCCATATAAGTTTCATTGAGGGACCCTCCCGCAGACAGGTGCCATACATTTGAAGGGACTGCCTTATTTGTCATGCCATCCTTTATGGCATCCAGACAGTATTCAACACAGTACAGATGCCATCCTTCCATTTCTGAAAACGGGTGTTTCATGAAATAATCTCTATCGATCACAAACAGACACTCGTCCAGAGTCTGTACAGGAACCGCACCCGGGATGCTCCGGCCTACATTTGCCTTGTCTGGTCCCTGGACTATGGTCGTCAGTATGTCGCGCCCGCCTTTGCCGTCAGGCGCTGCCCCGGCCACACCGAGAACTCCAAACGGCATTTCGCTGTCAAGCATGCCGGCTATGTCTCCAAGCGCGTTCTCATTCAGGAATCTTATATCCGGATGAATGAACATCAGATACTGTCCCTTTGCCCCGGATGCATTCTCATTAAACGCCTCTCTGGCTCCTTTATATTCACCGTTCATGTTCATGGCGGTGATCAGCTCAAAATCCTTAAAATTCTGTGCAGCCAGATCTTCAAGGAATTCATCATACATTTTCGGATCATTTGCTATGCAGATGAGCGACAGTTTCATAGGTTCCCTTTTTTGACCTTCATGGCAAATGCCATGTTAAAGCCTTTGTTCTTAAAATCAATGCCATGGTCTTTCATGAAGTTCGCGCGGCATTTAGGATCTGTTCTTGTCTTTTCGGTGTCGGCAGCGAGCATCCTGTATTCCGGCTTTACCATAAGGCCGTACAGGCTGCATATGTCGATCAGTTCCTGCCCTTCACCCTGTCCGTTTACTACCCGTTTGAATTTGCCAATCTTCTGGTTCAGGTTCAGCTCCATGCCTACAGTGTTGCTGCCATGCATCCTGTAATCGATATGGGCATCCTCGTCTATGATAAGCCTTCCCCCAACAGCAATACAGAGCTTCACAAGCCACGAATCATGCATCACCATTCTTTCCGGATGATGCATCAGTGCCACATCTCTCATCGAACTGTTAAAAACAATGGTATTTCCTGAAATGCTGGAATAGAACAGCCTGGAAGGAAGTGTTCTGGAACTGTCCACACGGTGAGTGGTTACAAATGCCCCATCTTCGGATACCAGTCTGGTGCTGCTGCAGTAGATCATCGGCTTCTGCGACATGCCCAGTGCATTTACGGCAACAGAGATCTTATCTTCGTCCCAGATGTCATCCTGGTCACATAAAGCATAATAATCTGCTTTGGGAGCCTGTTCCATTAAATAAAAAAAGCCATGGGCTGCCCCAAGGTGTCCCCCTCCGAAAACCGGAATATTATATTCTTTTAAGATATCAGCCGTACCGTCTGTGGAACCGTCATCGTGAGCCATGATAGCCATGTCAACATTCTTCTGGTTAAAAAGGCTCTCAATCTGCTCGCGCAGATACTTTTCCCCGTTGTAGGTACAGAGCAAAATACAAACAGAATGTGTCATCTGCTCATGAGGTCTGCAACGACCATCTCGAATTCTCTGATGAATGTCTCGTTGTTGGAATTGATCTCAGTGGATTTCCCTAAAGCGATATCATCATAATTATTAATAATATCGGCAAGAGTGGAAACGTCCTCTACAAGGATTATGTTGTTCTGTCTTTCCGCAACCACTCTCGCGAACTTGACCTGATGGTCATTGACATGCTCGCCGTATTTCTTCATCCTGGGAACAACGATCGGTATCTTCCCGATCTTGAGAGGAGCGATAAAGCTTGACGGTCCTGCATGGGCGATCACTATGTGGGCCTCATTCACCAATTTTTCCATCTCTGTGAACGGGACCATTGAACTCCATCTGCAGTATTTTGGCTCATACGTAGAATAGCCGGTCTGGATAAAAACGTCTTCTTTTATCAGCCCGTCTCTCTTCATTTCGTCAACACATCTGACAAGTCTGTCAAACGGCTGCTCATGTGTTCCAACAGTTACAAATATCATATTTCCTCACAGATATCAGAAAATACTTCCAAGGTTGATCGCTTTCGGATAAACTTTCTTCATCTCTTCCCATTCCACAATGAACCTGTCAGTGACCGGATAAACCAGCCTGCCTGTCATTGATGAAGAATCTACCCTATCATAAACTTCAATATAAATGGTCTTTGCCCCTTTCATTTTCCCGATGTAAAAGAAAGGAACCGCCACGCCCGCTCCGCATGAGATTATCAGGTCAGGCTTTTCCCGTTTGATGATCTTACGCGCAAGCGCTGTATTCTTAATGAGGTTTTTCAGATTCCTGTTTGTAGGAAAATGACAATGGAAAACAGTCTCTCCCTCAAGCAGAGACTTTGCATCTTCCTTATCAAATGTCACCCAGAAATGCTCGTGTTTTTCCCAGAATGGTTTAAGCATTTTCAGGTGTGTGAGATGACCCCCTGATGATCCCACTAAACAGATTTTCATAGACTACCCCGCGTGCTTCCCTAAAAGACGCACGAAAACAAATGTCGCAAAAAAGCAATATAATTATACATAATATATTATTATAGTTCAATAATTTATGTGCTGCTCTTGCGTTTTCGCCTGAGCATTTTTTTTGTATATGTCCTGAAGTCCCTGTCACACAGAAGGGCCAGTGCAGTTACTGCTGCCGCAGCAAGGATCGCTATCCCTGCATTTGCGAGCAGCTGCAGCAGTCTTCCATCCAGATCAACCAGGATCTTATCAAGTCCGAAAAGCAGCGCCCCAAAAATGAGGATCAGCACATAATTTTTTATGTAATATGATCTTAAGTTCTTCTTAAGGCCATGTCTGAACAGCACATACGGTTCTATCACATGGCATATGGCAAGATCAGTGATGATCGTGGCTACAAGCACTCCGACGATCTTGTAGTCTTCGGGAAAAATCATTACAAACAGGATGGAGAGGATTACATTTACCACGCCTTCGATAAACGATTTCCATCTGTCATAATAAAAAGTCCCCGTGGCATCCCGGAACAGCACGACCGCATTCCTCATGAACTGTATAAAATAGTTATAAGTTATGATAAATACAAGTGTCTTGGCAAGTTCAAGTCCTTCGCCGAACAATATGGTGACCAGATCTGTGATCACCGCGTAATAACCAAGGAAGAACAGCACTCCCAGCACAAAGTTGAACATGTGGAAGAAGTTGAAGTATTTTACTGTCTCCGCCTGGTCCTCTTTGGCGAAGAGATGTCCTATCACCGCCGTCAGCGGAGTAAAGAACAGTATCAACAGCTGGACCATCGACGTCATTATCGTCACATAATTCGTGTATCCGCCAAGCGCGACAACCCCGATGAACGCTGATATGATCACACTGTCCGCCGTGTTCACGAGCACAGATCCGATCTTATGCATGAACATTGCCTTGACATTCCGTACCACCGTCTGAGATGTCCCTTTATCGACCTTTGCCCTTCCGGTAACAATGCCTCTGTAATGCTTTCTTGTATGGATCTCCAACAGCAGCCACTGAACAGCCGCTGCGATGATCCTGCATGCAAGATAGGCCATGAAGGTCTTAAATATCAGGACCGCTGCTATCTGCAGTACATATTGGAAAAGCATTGCCACTGAATAAAAAGTGGTCGCCACATAGTTGTTCTTATATGCCTCAAGCAGTGATACCTTAGCGCTGAACATATAGGTTATCACTACTGAAACGACCATCACCATAAAGGTGACATGCATTTCCCTTACCGGAACGGAATACCCTTTTGCAAGCGAAGGGAGAAAGAACATGACCACGAATCCGGCAATGAGGATAAAAGCGCCTATTATCCTGTACAGTTTTTCAATGAGCCTATATAAAGCAATGACTTTTTCATTGTCACCGTCAACAATGGGCTTGTACATGCAGAAGACTATGGCGGATCCGATCCCCAGTTCCGCGACCGCCAAAAATCCCATGATGCTGACATACAATGAGTTCAGGCCATTGATCTCCGTGCCAAGATATTTGATTAAGAAGCGCCTCACAAGTACGGAGCCGATCAGGAGCAGTACCTTAAACCCGACCGAAACCCCTACGTTCAGCATGCCTTTCTTTTTATCCATGCTAAGGTCCCGTATTCCGGCTGACCGGTCAGTCCGGAGTGATCTCTCCTTTTGCTATGTCCCACCATCCGTTGGATCGGTGCGAGGAATAATATTCATCCTCTTCTGAGATGTCGCCCGTTTTTTTATACCATGGAAGATGTCTTGCCTGATAAGGCCATGCAGCCCTTATTGCGCGCAGGAACGGTATGCCCTCCGCCAGATGATCCGGCAGATATATGGCAAATGTCGTATCCACGCTCGCATAATATGCGTTCGCATTCCTGATCGGTGCTTTGAAGAACTGGCTCTCCCACTGTTTCACATCACTTCCGAGCACACTGTCTTCGGGTATGTCATCTATTTTCAGTGACACTCCGACTTTTCTCACAAACGGGAACTTTTTCAGTATCCTGAAAAGGAATCCGATCAGATCAGACGGACAATCCTCAACAAGTTCCAGGTCTGAATCAGTAACAACATAAAAGTCATTTCTGTATTTATCAAATATCTTTGATTTCCAGAATACTCTCGCCCCAAGATTCTCACCAACATAGATCACATCGTATGGAGTCTTTTTATAGTATTCCAAAAGAGGCGGGTATGTTGAGGCATTGTCAATGATGTGTATGTTCCTGATCCCGACACGCTCCAGACTTTCTATCAGCCTGCTCAGGTACGACAGCCTGTTGAAACTGATGATGAAAACAGGTATCCCGTCAAGTCCTTCTTTTTCCCGGCGTTCAAAAGCCGCCCTCACTTCTTTATTAAGACCAAGGGCGTTCCTGAACTTAAGATTTATGTTCCTGAGCGTGAATTTAAGGCTCAGGTTTGTAGAAGCCAGATCCTGCAGGTTTTCTTCTGCCACTTTTGCCTCCAGATCAGAACATGTAATAATATAATATTTCCATCCACTTATCATAACCGGCAGTCGAAAGATGAAGGCCATCGACTGTATACTCAGGCCAGATCTCATTTTCATACACAAAACCGGAATAGAGATCGACATAAGTCATGCCTCTTTTTTCTGCCAGTTCTTTTATGATCGCGTTAAAGTTTTCTGTTGTTTTATAGTTACAGTACCAATCCTGCCATTCTTTGTTCATGGGAAGAATACTGCAAACATATACCTGTGATCCTGGTGAATACTCCATGATCGCATTCAGCAGCCCCGCATATTCAACTTTACAGAAGTCCACATTATCATCGCGGAGCATGTTTACACCGCACAGAACGACGACCTTTTCAGCGTTCACGCAGGAAAGCATGTCAGCACGGTTATATACGCCCCTTATCGTATCTCCGCCGCAACCCAGATTCACCACTTTCAAACCCTCGAAATATGGCTGCAGATCTCCTCTTATCGTTATGGAATCCCCTAAGAATGCAATGTCTGCGTCTATGTGCAGCTGTTCAAGCATTGTTTTCCATGCCTTGGTTATGCTCTCCGCATCGGAGTTATACAGATCCCACTTCACAATTCCGCTGACATTATTAATATTATCCGCAGAGTTTTCGGGGATCTGGAAATTATCCATGTGATCTGTTGCAGTTTCCAAAGGATCTGAGCTCTCACCCTGATCGTTCATGGCGATCTGTTCCGATGCAGGTTTCGTCTCAGCGTTCTCAGCCCTTCCCGGCTTTGCAGCAAGGATAATGACCACTAATAGCAGGATGGCCGCAATTATGGTAATGCTTATCGCATATGCTCTTATAAGTCTACTTTTCATTTGCCTCTCTTCCCTTTTCAGTCAGGGAAATGACAAGCAGCACGATGGCTGCTCCAAGTAAAGCGCCTGCCGTGTCGATCCACACATCCGTGATGGCAGGTCCCCTTCCGGAGAACACCTGGATTGTCTCATCAATGAACGCCGCAAGCGCACAGGATGCCACTGCTTTAAGCAGGGCGGTCCATGCATTCAATGATCTGTTTCTTATATAAATGCCGAAAATGAATCCATTTTCAACTCCCAGTACCGAAAACTCGGTAAAATGGGCAAGCTTCCTGACCAGATGTTCAGTAACATTGCCCTTTCCTGTAAACAGCTCCAGGAACGGTCTGACAATACCCATGACAAATCCGCTCTGCTGTGACGAGATGTCTCCGGGCAGAACAGACTGGACCCAGATAAACAAAAGGGTCAGTACGGTGCATATTATTAGTATGGTCCTGGGTATCTTTCTCAACCGGGTAAGTCCCCCGGACTCTTATCTTCATCCAGCAGATCCGGGCGGCGACTGCGCGTACGCTCCAATGACTGCTGCCTGCGCCACTTCTCGATGTTCTCATGGTGGCCGGAAAGCAATACTTCCGGCACTTTCATGCCCATGAATTCCTCAGGGCGTGTATACTGCGGATATTCGAGCAGTGTAAGGCTTTCTCTTGAACTTAAGGCGCCGTAGACTTCTTTTCTACCCTTTTTTGTGAACTCTCCGGAAGGATTGACGCTTGAAAAGCTTTCATCCTCCCCTGAATTTTCATTGGACAGGACTCCGGGTACCATGCGGCTTATGGCATCTACCATCACCATTGCGGCAAGTTCTCCGCCCGTAAGCACATAATCACCTATGGATACCTCTTCCGCATCCATGATCCGGAGCACCCTTTCATCCACTCCCTCATAATGCCCGCAGAGGATGATCAGATCTTCCTCCCGTGCAAGCTCTTTTGCCATCTTCTGGTCAAATACCCTGCCTGCCGGCGATGTATAAATGACCCTCGGTTTCTTTCTGCCTTGCTCATCCAGCCGGTCGGCAATGTTTCTGAAGCAGTCATAAACAGGCTGAGCCTGCATTACCATGCCTGCCCCGCCTCCGTATGGATAATCGTCCACATGCCCGTGGGGCTCTGTGGAGAAATCTCTTATATTTACTGCCTCAATGGCGATATGTCCTGCGTTCTGCGCCCGACCTATGATGCTGGTGTCCAGAGCGTTCATCACCATCTCAGGAAATAGAGTCATTATGTGAAAATTCATCAGACCAGCCCCGGCATCAGAAATACGGTTATTACACCCTTTTCAATGTCCACGTTCCTGATACAGTCAGGTATTACCGGAAGGAGCAGTTCACTGTTCTTACTGCTAAGGCCCTGAACCCCTGCTCCGGTCGTATCCACAACATAGACATCATTTGCCCCTGTCTGGAGCACATCCTTCACAACCCCTATGTTCTCTCCATCCACAGTAACGACGGTGCATCCTATGAGGTCGGCGATATAATACTCGCCCTCCTCCAGCTTCTGCCCGTCCTCACGGTAAATGTAGATCTCAGCATTATGAAGGTTTTTCACTTGTTCAACATCGTCAAAGGCGGCGAACTTAACAATGGCCAGGTTTTTAAATGATCTGGCCGCTGTTATTTCCGTCTCAATGGTGCCTTTAGGGGTTTTGATCAGAACTCTCCTTACTTCCCTGAAACGCTTCGGCGACTCGGTAGTCGGAAATACTTTAACTTCCCCATTAAGTCCATGACTCGTTGTTATAACGCCTATCCTTAAAAACTGTTCCATTTATTCCGGTTCTACGATGTCAACAACAACTTTTTTGTCCTGTTTGATAGCAACAGTTTTAACAACAGTCCTGATCGACTTGGCGATACGGCCTTTTTTGCCTATCACCTTACCCATGTCATTGTCTGCAACGCGCAGCTCAATGACAATGGTCCCGTCATCCTCAACTCGTTCAGTTACTGCCACTTCATCCGGTGAATCAACAAGAGCCTTAGCAATTACCTCTACTAATTCTTTCATGCTGATCCTCTCTTATTTTGTGATGCCCTCGTTCTTGAAAAGTCTTGCAACAACGTCTGTAGGCTGTGCTCCGTTTGCGAGCCACTTCTGAGCTGCTTCAGCGTCGATTTTTACTGTGCTGGGCTCTGTGTTGGGATCATATGTACCGATCTCTTCGATGAAAGCGCCATCACGGGGTGAGCGGCTGTCTGCAACGATAACCCTGTAAATAGGAGCTTTTTTCTTACCCATTCTTCTAAGTCTGATCTTTACTGCCATTTTTGTTACCTCTTCTTCTTAAAATATTTTTTGTGTTTTTATTTATGTTAAGGATGTCAGAACATCCCCTTCATGCCTCCAAGTCCCTTCATTCCGCCAAACATGCTCATGAGGTTCTTCTTGCCTTTCTTGCCGCTGAAACGCTTCATGACCTTTCTTGCTTCCTCAAATTGCTTGACCAGCCGGTTCACTTCCGCAATGTCAACGCCTGCTCCTTTTGCTATCCTCAGCTTTCTTGAGGGATTAAGGAGTTTCGGATTTGTTCTTTCCTTTTTGGTCATTGACTTTATAATGGCCTCTATGTGCGAAAGCTTCTTTTCATCGGGGAGCATGTCATCGTTGATCTGCATTCCCATGCCCGGCATCATCTTGAGGACCGAACTCATTCCACCCATCTTTTTCATCTGCTCCATTGAATACAGATAGTCATCGAAGGTGAACTCGTTCTTCTTCATGCGCTGCTCAAGCTCGAGAGCTTTCTCCTCATCAAGCGCATCCTCGGCTTTTTCGATCAGGGAAAGGATGTCTCCCATCCCTAAGATCCTGGATGCCATCCTGTCAGGATAGAACTGCTCAAGGTCGCTCAGCTTTTCACCCATGCCGGCGAACAGGATCGGAACTCCAGTGACGCTCCTTACGGAGATCGCGGCACCGCCTCTTGTATCGCCATCGAGTTTTGTCAATACTATGCCGTCAACTCCTATCCTGTCGTTGAATCCGGCAGCGATATTAACGGCGTCCTGACCGGTCATTGCATCCACGACAAGGAGTGTCCTGTTGACATTTACCGTCTTTTTTATGTCCTCGAGCTCGGTCATCATCGCCTCGTCTATCTGGAGACGGCCCGCCGTATCTATGATGACGACATTCTTGTTGTTCGCCTGAGCCTCTTCCATGGCTCCCCGGACGATGTCTACAGGCTTTGTGCCCAAAGGTCTTGCGTATACAGGTACGCCCACCTTCTCACCGTTGACCTTTAACTGTTCGATCGCAGCCGGTCTGTACACGTCGCACGCGACAAGGAGCGGCCTTTTGCCCTGGTCTTTAAGTTTGCCCGCGAGTTTTGCGGCTGTGGTGGTCTTACCTGAACCCTGAAGACCAACCATCATGATCACGGTCTTTGCGATGCCGGGTTCAAATGTAAGTTCCGCCGGTTCCCCGCCAAGCACTCTTGTCAGCTCCTCGTTGACGATCTTGACGACCATCTGTCCGGGTGTGAGGCTCTTCATCACCTCTTCGCCGACTGCGCGTTCCTTGACCGCAGCATTGAACTGCTTCACTACACGGAAGTTGACATCCGCTTCGAGGAGGGCCATCTTGACTTCCTTGAGAGCGGCATCGATGTCTGCTTCGGTAAGAAGGCCCTTGCCGCGGAGTTTCTTGAATACGCTCTGTAATTTATCTGTTAAGCTCTCGAATGCCATTTATAAAAGCTCCATTATCTCTTCAGAAATGTTCTTTGCCTCTTCAAGGCTCTGTGACTGACTGATCGCTGACACTTTCTCCCTGATCTTCAGGAACCTGTCTACCAGATGAAGCTTTGATTCATACTCTTCAAGAGAGTTCCTGCATCTTCTTATCAGATCGTGCACTCCCTGGCGGCTGATGTGTGAATCCTGGGCGATCTCGCTGAGTGAAAGATTCTCCTGTACGAATGACCCGTAGACCAGCTTCTGATGTTCAGTAAGCAGATCCCCGTAAAAATCAAATAGCAGTGATTGTCTGACAAAATCTTCCATAGCTTAGGTATGATACAACACCGGGTAGGCGGTGTCAAGTATTTTTACTTTACAGCTCCAAAAAATACTCCTGCCGCTATTGCGGGTCCCCACGGGAATGTCCGCCCGTCCCTAAACGAGAACAGCAGGGCAAGTATGCATGCTGCAAATAAAGCTGCGAGAGCGTTCCAGGCTCCAAGGTACGCTCCTGCCAGGACCAGAAGTTTAATATCGCCTCCGCCGATGGACCGGCGGTGTCTGATCCTTTCATACATGACCGGGATTGGGATAAGGATGACCGCCATGACTGCTGCCCCCGCAAAAGCGCGCATCAGATCCGAAAACATTGCTTCTGACAGAGGCACCGCTAGCATTCTGTAAATCATCCCTGCCTTCAACGCCTCATCCGGGATCACCCGTCTGTCCAGATCAGCGAAAGCGCAGTATACCAGTATAAATGATAACGGAATGAAGAGCGCGGTGTCCGCAGACAGACCGTACCTTATCAGGATACCGGCGATAAAAAGCACTATGACTGTTAACTGTTCCATTTTCAGCTCCTTTTTTACATGAGTGATGCGGTGATTGTGCATTGCAGACTTGCTAATAAGTGTGATTTTTATTAAAATGATTAGGATATGAGTAAGAAAGTAACGTTAAGAAGATATAAAAGAATGAGAAGGCGCAGGATCATCCGCGCTGTTCTTGTTGTGCTTGGAGTTCTGGTACTTGCAGCCGGCATAGCCGCGGCTGTCTATTTCATTACCAGAACAACCTCAAAGTCAGCCACCACCCGTTTCCTCGCGTCCACATCCGGGGCAGCTGAGGTTTATGTTTACGATGACTATGAAAAGAGGCTTTTCAGGACATCAACCGACATCAGCCGTGGTACGGAAGTCACCCTTACAGATGAGACATACACGGAAAACGGCAGGACCTACGTTGTAGTAAAATGCGGCGAGGAGACTTTCTATGTCAAGGAGACCTGCCTGGTCACAGACATAAATGACATCGTCCAGGAGAAGGAGAAATGGGTCCGCACTTCAGTAACTGTATATGAGAATTATGAAGGACCCGAGATCGTCTCATTCATAAAGAAAGGCGAACACCTTGTACTGACCGGCTATGACGAACTGCTCGAAGACGGAAACGTCAACATGTACGAGATCGATTATAACGGCATCAAAGGATGGGTATACGGAAAGTATCTTGTCGATACCGAGAAACAGGCAAATGCCATCAATGAAGAGATCTACGCGATCCATAAAGACAGGGTGTTCGGAGGATCGGATCTGCACGGCGGAACTGCTGCCGATCTGGACTGGTTCCCCTACGAGCATCCGCATTTTGAGGACAACCCCATACTGGAAGATGCCAGATGCATGTACCTTAACATCAAGTCCCTTGAAACTCTTGAGCGGTATCTGACCCTCGCCAAGGAAAATGGCGTGAACAGCATCTGCATGGACATTAAAGACGGTCAGCTTGTCACGCAGTTTGACTGCGCCGCAGAGCTCTCCCCCACATCCAACACGGTCTACGGACATCAGCCCGAGGCAGTTGACGCTGCTGTTAAAAGGATCAAGGAAGAAGGCTTCTACCTCATCTGCCGCATCGTCGTATTCAACGATGTTCTGTACGGCGGAGACCATCCCGAGGCCTGCATAGACTCAGAGGAGTCAACCCAGACCTGGCCTTCAGGCTACAGCAGAGATGTCTGGTATTACAACGTCAGACTGGCCGAGGAAGTCATCCAGAGATATGCTCCCAATGAGATACAGTTCGACTACGTCCGTTTCCCTGAGGAATCCTACAGGATGTCCGAATCCGGAACGACTGATTTCAAGAACGTATATGATGAGGAGAAATGTGAAGCCATACAGAACTTCCTATTCTACGCATGTGACTACATCCACAGATATCATGTGTATGTGTCTGCCGACGTGTTCGCTGAATGCGCGGGCAAATACATAAGCGCGTACGGACAGTATTTCCCCGCCATCTCAAATGTCGCTGACGCAGTCAGCGCCATGCCTTATACCGATCATTTCGGAACTACAGTTGATACCTGGACAGACGGTTATACAACAGTAAACGACTGGGCACAGCGATGCGCTGCAAGACAGACAGAGATAGAAACTCCGGGCATCGCCAGGACATGGCTCACATGCTATAACGTGCCATGGTGGCGTCCTACCGTTACATGTGACGAGCGCTATTTCGGAGACCAGGCCAGAGCCCTTTACGACGCGGGCGTGACCGGCGGATTCCTTTCATGGAACGGTATTTCAAACTATACCATTTACGAGCAGATGGCTCCTGCCTGGGGATTTAATTACGGAACCGGCACCGGCGACCCTCTCAGAACGAAACTGAACGACCGGGGCCAGCTTACCTATTAGAACAGGTTCAGAATAAGTCCTGTCACCGCTCCGCATGCATAAAGGAGCCCAAGGACTTTAAAACATTCTTTTTTATTCTTATCCATCCTGAACAGAACAATAAGTCCGAGTCCGGCGCCGGTGCATAAACCGGCGACCGTTGACGCGAAATTCAGGCTTCCCGCTATGTAAAGTCTTGTGAACAGAACTGATATCGCGCAGTTTGGTATGAGGCCTACAAGGGCGGTAAGAAGAGGCTGGAAGAAGAAGTTTCCGCCGATCCATCTGGCTATGGTCTCTTCTCCTACCAGGCTTATGAGTATGTTTAAGACAAAACAGATGACAAAGATCCATCCGATCATCTTGACTGTATGGATAATGGCAGGCTTAAATATGCCTTTGCTCTCTTCGCATCCGCAGTTTTCATCCGCGCACATGTCTGATATTGCCTTCTTTCCGTCTTCTTTTCTGAAGATGAAGTTCAGAAGATATCCGAATACAATGCCCGCGATGAACTTAGTAATAAGGAGTTTGATGATGGGAAGAACGGCAACCTCCCCGGCTACAGCTCCCTGTATCATGAGTATGAGAGCTTCATCGCTGGTTGCAAGAAATACCGCTACAAGTGTTCCGACCTGTATGACTCCGCCGCAGTACAGGTTGCTCATGGCAGCTGAAAATCCGCACTGCGGCACAAGCCCCAGTGCGGATCCAATCAATGGACCAAAATATTTCTTTTTACTGAACAGTCTGCCTGCAAGGATCTCCGAGCGCCTCTCAAGCCATTCCATCAGCAAGTATGCTGCGAACAGAAACGGCAGCGCCCAGGCGGTATCCTTGAGAGCGTCCAGAAACGCGTCCCAGAATATTATCATGTCAGTCCCGAGGATTCCCTTCTATGTCAAAAAGAGGAAGCTTTTCAAGGAATATAATGTCATCCCTGTCTGCAGCTGAACCTTCGGCAAGGATAGCCATCTTTCCGACTATGATGCCTCCTGCATCGTTGACCAGCTTCTCAGCTGAAGCGATAGATCCTCCCGTTGAGATAACGTCATCGAGGAGCAGTACTCTCTTGCCGGCTATCTTTCTGGCATCCTTACCGTCCATGTACAAATGCTGTACAGCTTCGGTGGTAATGGACTTGACCTCTGTCTCAAAAACGCCTTCCATATAGAGCTTCGGCTGTTTTCTGATAAGGCAGTAGTCATTTCTTCCGCTCTGCTTGGCCATCTCGTGGATCAGAGGGATCGACTTTGCCTCAGGAGCGACCAGATAGTCAAATTCCGGAGCTTTCTTGAGCAGTTCAGCTGCGCAGGCGCAGGTGAGCTCAACATCGCCGAAGATAACGAATCCGGCGATGACCAGGTCATCACTCGCCTTGCACAGGGGAAGCTGTCTTTTGCAGCCGGCAATTGTCATTTCATAATACTTTTTCATTTTTCAGCTGTCCTCACGTAAAGTAACTCCATCCTGTCTATTGCAGGAAGGACCTCATCAAGTACTACCTCATCGAATCTTCCTTCATCCGACTTCGCTGCAAGATCCGGATTGATCGGGAGTTTTCCAAGGACTTTAAGTCCGATCTCGGCTGCCACATCATCAATATGGCTCTCGCCGAATACATTAAGCTTCTTTCCGCAGTCAGGGCAGATCATGTAGCTGTAGTTCTCGATGATGCCGAGGACTTTGATCTTCATGATGCCTGCCATGTGGAATGCCTTTTTGACTACCATGTTAACAAGGCTCTGAGGAGATGTCACAACGATGATACCATCTACCGGAAGTGACTGGAATACAGTCATCGGAACGTCTCCTGTTCCCGGAGGCATGTCAACAAGCAGGAAATCAAGGTCTCCCCATACGACATCCTTCCAGAACTGCTTTACTACTCCTGCGATGACAGGGCCTCTCCAGAGGACAGGTGTGTCTTCGCTGTCAAGGAGCATGTTGATGCTCATGATCTTAATGCCGCCTTTGGAAACGCCCGGCAGAATGCCGTCAACATTTCCCTCGACTTCATTTTTCATTCCGAACATCTTCTGTATTGAAGGGCCGGTGATGTCCGCGTCCAGGATACCTACTTTATATCCTTTCTTTGCAAGCTGTACAGCCAGGGCGCCTGTCACGAATGATTTTCCGACTCCGCCTTTGCCGCTGACAACACCTATGACATGCTTGATGTTGCTCTGGGCATTCATGGGCTCAAGAAGGTCTGCAGGATCCGCATGCGCGCTGGAGCAGTTTCCTGCGCTCGGGCAGCCCGAGCATGATCCTGTGCAGCCTTCCTGTGTATTGTTTGTATCTGCCATTGTATTTATCTCCTTTTAGTTTCAGTGCTTATCGCCCGCTAATAATAACATGATTCTGTTACTGCGTTCAATGAATTTCGTCATCTCATCTGTCGAAAGAGGAGCATTCGCCAGTTTTGCAAGGTCGTAGAGCTGCTCCAGGACAATTTCCGAGTTCTCGCCGTCGGGATCATCCAGGACTATCTTTACGAGGTCATTGTTCGCATTGAGCACGAGCGTTCCCGGATCCTTGAACTGTTCCATGTTCTCGCTCATGCCCATCTGGCGCATCCAGTCCTCCATCCGCTTTGTCTCCTCAGCCACTGTAAGGACTGATGAAGTCTGGGTATTCTTAAGGTTCTGGACTTTTACGACCAGTTTATCACTTCCGGTCTTTTCCCTGAGCTTTGCCTGGAGTACTTCAGCTTTTTCATCAAGCACTGCCTGATCTGCCTTGGAAGTTCTCTTTGTGAATACTTTGTCGAGATCAGCATCGACCCTCACAAAATGAACGCCTTCGTTCTTCTGCTCGATGTGCTGGATGAACGCTGTATCTATGATCTGCTCAAGATATACCGCATCCAGTTTTGCCTTCCTGAACATGTTTATGTACTGGCCCTGGACATGGCGCGCATTCACATAGAATACTGTGTTCTCGTGCTTTTCCTTGTTTTCTTCAAGGCACTCCGACAGAGTCATGTACTTGTCATCAATGTTCTTGTAGAGAACGTACTCATCCATCTTCTCCGCGAACTTTTCATCACGGATGCAGCCGAACTTGATGAACGGAGAGATGTCATCCCAGTATTTCTCGTAGTTTTCCCTTTCGGTCTTGTACATGCCTGAGAGCTTGTCCGCTACTTTCTTGGTGATGTAGTCCGAGATCTTGTTCACGAACCCGTCGTTCTGGAGCGCACTCCTGGAGACGTTGAGTGGAAGATCCGGACAGTCGATCACACCTTTAAGCAGAAGAAGGAATTCCGGTATGACTTCCTTGATATTGTCCGCGATGAACACCTGGTTGTTGTACAGCTTGATGGTTCCCTCGATGGTATCGAATTTATTGTCAAGCCTCGGGAAGTAAAGTATTCCCTTCAGGTTGAACGGATAGTCCATGTTCAGGTGTATCCAGAACAGCGGATCCTTGTAGTCATTAAAGACTTTGCGGTAGAACTCCTTGTATTCGGCCTCAGTACACTCGTTAGGATGCTTTCCCCAAAGCGGATGTGTGTCATTGATCGGCTTCGGTTCCTCATCCTTAGCATTTTCATCCTTCTTAAGGAGAGTGTCAGTATTTACAAGATATATCTCCTCAGGCATGAATGAACAGTACTTGTTCAGGACTTCCCTTACCCTGTACTCATTTGAATACTCGTAGCAGTCCTCATTAAGGTGCAGTGTGATCTCGGTGCCTATGCTGCTCTTGTCGGAAGGGCCCATCTCGAACTCGGTACCGCCGTCGCACTCCCAGTGAACAGCTTCAGAGCCGTCTTTATAGGACAGCGACTCGATCTCCACCTTGTCTGCGACCATGAAAGCCGAATAGAATCCCAGACCGAAATGTCCGATGATCTGGTCCTCATTTGCCTTGTCCTTATATTTGTTCAGGAAATCGGTAGCGCCTGAAAATGCGATCTGGTTGATGTACTCCTTTATTTCATCCGCGGTCATTCCGATACCGTTGTCTATGAATTTCAGTGTTTTGTCAGTCGGGTTTGCGATCACCTGGATGGAAAACTCCGTGCCTTCAGGGAACTGGTATTCACCCATTACCTCAAGCTTCCTGAGTTTCGTGATGGCATCGCATCCGTTTGATATCATCTCCCTGATGAAGATGTCCTGGTCGGAATATAGCCACTTCTTTATTATCGGGAATATATTTTCGCTGTTTATGGACAGATTTCCTCTTTCTGTGCTCATTGTTTTTTCCTCCTTATCCATTGGAAAAGCTGCGGTTATCCGCAGCCCCCGATATTTTCTATACATATTTTAGTCTTGTATGTGCAGCTTGTCAATAAGAAATTAGCACTCTGTAAATGAGAGTGCTAACAATGAGCTGTCACGCAAATTTCTTAAGAAATGCCTCCACACTTTCATCCCAGGCATTCTCAAGACTTTTATCCAGCGAGAATGTTTTGAGTGAAGTTCCTGAAACACAGTACATCTTACCGCCTTCAAACCTGATATTCATGAACAGTCCCGCTATGTCGGACTCCCTGAACTTCAGCCCGTGTTTTTCCGCAAATCCTGCTGCCTTGTCCGGAGGAGTCATGAAGACTATCTTGAACCTTACCGGCGGCTTGTCACCTTTTATTGCTTCATAGCACAGAGGCCTTATATACTGCCATCTGACGATCTTTTCAGCATTCCCCGGTACTTCTTCCGTCTTTTCCTTATCACGCCCGAAATCGGGGTTTACGTGCCCGTCGATCGTGATGTCTATCAGCGTGCTGAACGAGGCTTCGGTCACACAGAATGAATCAAAAACATTTCCCGCGAAAAGGGCGTTTGTAAATTTCTTTATGTTTTCGATCTCTGTCTGTCTCATTTTTACCTGCCTCCCGAATGGTCAACCATTGCTTTTTTATTATATCAGAGACAGAAGTTAACATATTGTTTTTTTTCGGCAAATGTGATATTTTCTTAATGCACGCCACCATGGCTCAGTCGGTAGAGCGACGCACTCGTAATGCGTAGGTCGCCGGTTCGAATCCGGCTGGTGGCTCTGCAAAATAAAAGCCGCGCTGTTTTAAGCGCGGCTTTCTTTGTCTGTATGATCATTTTATTTGATCGCTTTTGTCTTCGCTTTCACTCGGTCAAATGTCTCCACGATGCTGTTATCCGGCTTTCCGGTAACAAGTGAAACAACAATGGCTACCACGATGGCTACTATGAATGCGGGAAGCAGCTCGTAGATGTTCCAGCCGCCGCCGATCGGGCGTACCATATATTTCCACAGGAAGATCATGATGGCTCCCGAGATCATTCCTGCAAGAGCTCCCCACTTGTTAGCCCGCTTCCAGAACAGGCCGAGCAGCATTACAGGTGCAAATGTTGCTCCAATCCGGCCCATGCAAATGATACTATTCCGAATATCGAGCTGTTCGGGTCGCGTGCAAATATGACTGCGATGAGCGCGATCACGATGACTGTTACCCTTGCGATCCTCATTGTTGCCTTCTTGCTGAGCTTGAATTTGAACACACTGCCGAGGATATCCTCTGAAATGCTCGATGAAGCTGCGAGCAGCTGCGAATCTGCTGTGGACATTGTGGCTGCGAGTATGCCCGAAAGTACGAGGCCCGCAACTATTATCGCAAAAACGCCGTGATTGCTAAGGAGATCTGCTATCTTAACTATGACTGCCTCAGCAGCTGAAGATGTTCCGAAGGTCTCAATAAGGTTTCCTCTTGAGAGAGCGTATCCCGTGATACCGATGCAGACCGCGATGCTCATTGAGATCACGACCCATACAGAAGCGATACGTCTTGAAGTCTTGATGCTGGAAGCATCCTTAGCGCCCATGAACCTGAGGAGGATATGAGGCATTCCGAAGTATCCGAGTCCCCATGCCAGTGTTGATACCACAGAGAAGAATCCGTAAGGTCCGCTCTCTCCGGTCGCGACATTTGCAGTACGGAAGAAGTTCAGGTATCCGTCAACTGAATTGCCGACAGCAACTACATTTCCTGCTCCGCCCGCAAGATTGACACTGAATCCGAGGACTATGAGCAGTGATATGGTCATGACTATGCTCTGGATAAGGTCTGTTGTCGATACGGCCAGGAATCCGCCAAGTATTGTATAGACGATTATGACCGCGGCTCCGACCAGCATGCTTATTGTGTAGTCAAATCCAAACAGGCTGTTGAAGAGCTTGCCTACTGCCGCGAATCCCGATGCTGTATACGGAATGAAGAATATGATGATAATGATCGCGGCGATCAGCGCCAGGATATTCTTATCGTCGCCGTAACGTTTTGAGAAGAATGAAGGAAGTGTATATGCATCTATCTCTTCAGAATAGACTCTGAGGCGTTTTGCGACAAACAGCCAGTTGAGATATGTTCCTGCCGCAAGACCGATTATTGTCCATCCGACGTCTGCTACTCCAGAAAAGTAAGCAAGTCCCGGAAGACCCATGAGCAGATATGAGCTCATGTCACTCGCCTCGGCGCTCATTGCCGTTACGAGCGGTCCGAGTTTTCTTCCGCCCAGATAGAAGTCTTTTGTCGAAGAGCTTCCTGCTTTTGAATAATAAATACCAATGACTACCATGGCGGCGAGATAGATGAACATAACGATCGCCATGATGATCTGTGAACTGCCCATGTTAATATTTCTCCCTTTTTTAATACAAATTTGGTTAGAATGATACCACCATAAATAGTAGAATAAAATATGAACCAAGGTTTGGGATTTATTTGGGCGTTTTTAAATATATATACCAATTTTTTCTTGTATTTTCGGGATTTTTTAATTAAACTGTAGTCTGTACTAAATATTGAAAGAAGATTAAAACCAATGAGAAAGAGTACAAACCTGACCAAAAGCCGCATTGTAACTGCTGCCTGGAATCTCTTCTATCAGAATGGCTATGAGAACACGACCATCGACGATATCGTAGAGGCATCCCAGACATCAAAAGGTTCCTTCTATCACTATTTTGAATCCAAGGATGCCCTGCTCGGTTCCCTGTCTTATCTGTTTGATGAGAAATACAGTGAACTTGAGGAGAAGATGGACCCTTCCCTTTCCCCTGTCGAGAAGCTCCTGCTGATGAACCAGGAACTTTTTCTCATGATCGAGAACACCGTGTCCGTCTCGATCCTCAGTCAGCTCTTCTCCACCCACTTGATAACCAGGGGTGAACGTCACATGCTCGATCCTGACAGGACTTATTACAAGCTTCTCCGGAAGATCGCAGTTGAGGGTAAGGAGTCCGGACTGTTCCGGGACGACCTGACAGTCACAGACATAACGAAGGCATATGCTGTCTATGAGCGCGGTGTAATGTATGACTGGTGCATCTCCAGCGGCAACTACTCCATCTGTCAGTACTCAAAAACGATGCTTCCGCTGTTTTTGTCCGGTCTTCTTAAAGAATCAGCTTGAATATGGAGTCATAATTCGGTATTATTACCTGTACTGGAGACGTATCGAAGAGGTCATAACGAGCTCGACTCGAAATCGAGTTGCCGGTTAATTCCGGCACGCGGGTTCGAATCCCGCCGTCTCCGCTGACAGAAAGGGCCGAGGCTTTATGCCTCGGTCCTTTTTGTCAGTATAAGTACGGAGGGAACGGACACGCTGCCGGCGGCACGCTGATGAGGGTCTTAGCGAGCGTATCCGCGAGCGTTAGAGCCTCACATACGGAGCGGGACGCAGTCCCGCGCAGGAGGGTTCGAATCCCGCCGTCTCCGTAACAAAACCGGGAGGTACCAGTGGTACCTTCCGGTTTTTGTTTATGGTTCAAAGGCGGGATTCGAACAAGGAAGATCACGAGCTTCCACCACGGAAGCGATGTGATCGACGCAGCCTGAAAGGCTCATTCTCTCCGTCTCTTCCTGCCTATCAGATCCGCCAGTGCCAGATAACCCAGTCCTACAAGTATCAGGAAGATGCAAAGTATGAGGATCCACCATGCGCACCCCAAGAAAGGCAGTCTGTCGGTAAAGCCGAACGCTCCCGCAGGACTCCCCCAGTTAAGAAAAAAGTAAGGATAATTGGTGCCCGGTGAAAATTCCCAGCCGCAGACATAACCTATGCCGGCATAGATGGCATACATCAGGGGAGGAATGAGGACATAGAACACATTTTTCTTCTTTAACCCTGTGCCGCTGCAGGTCAGGAAGAAATCTATCACACTCAGCAGCGGGACGCAGACATGAGTCAGTACATTCTGGATGTTCCATGCTTTCGCGCCGAGTGTAGGAGCGAGCATTACAGCGAAAACGACGCCGGTCAGTGTTATGGATACCGTTCCTGCGAACTTGATGACATACCACACCTTGCTTATCGGTCTGTTCAGGATAAGAAGCACAAACCCGACCGCGCATATGATGGCCAGCGCAATATTGGACTGAATGGTAAAATACATGAATATCCTCGTCCCGCTCATGAAGACATAGCGTCCTGCAAAGGCGCTTAAAACAGACCCCGCTATGGCCGACGCGATCACCGCGATCTTTATGATACAGCTTATTATCCGGGCTGTGCGTGTCATGACTCTTTTACCAATTTCCCGCTTATGTGTTCCGGCACCAAGGCGAACATAAAAGTCTGTTTTCCAAACTTTCTTATCTCATCTTCAATATACTCTTCATCATCGGTAAACTTCCGGCTTAGACGCCTGGACATTTCAATTATCACGTCAGTATCATTGATCTCTTCGAGATGTCCGAAAATGATGACACTCTTTATGTTGAGCGCCCATTCGCCTTCATCCCTGTATCCTTTATCCATGACGCAGAACGAAGCCTTTGCATCTCGGCGCATCGCGTCTATCTTGTGCCCCTGTCTGCCGCTGTGGAAATAGATCTTCCCATCATCTTCATTATAGTAATGATTCAGCGGCATGCCATACGGATACCCGTCATCTCCGGTGACAGACAGGACTCCACGGAGTTCCTGTTTAAGTATCCGAACACACTCTTCCGGCGGGATCTTCTTTTTTATGCGCGTCATCTCCCTGAACATGGCATTCTCCTTGATCTTTATTCCACTATAAAGTCATAATTAATGAGCACGCTGCCATCGCTGTTCTCGATCAGATCAACGCCGACGAGCATTCCGGTATCTTCATTATAAATAGCGATCGATTTGCGGCAATTTACATTTTCGGGACTTACCCTGCCAAAGCCTGCCTCGGTAAGAGCGCTCTCATAACTGTCAAAGAAGCTGCCTGCTTCCTCGGCGCTGCCGAACTCAAGGCCGAGGGTAAAGTAAACTTTAATGTCACGGCCGTACTGAACTTTTTCAAATTTTCTCAGATCCCGCGCTGTAACAGGGTCTGTAAGATCAAGGGCCGGGAATCCTTCTTTGGTGAGATATGCATTAGTCTCTTCCGCGGAAATGTATCTTACAGCTTTGAATAAAAGCTGAAGGGTATCATCTTCATCAAAATGATATCTGAAGTTGTAATAGCCATCAGCCGAGTCATAATAAACGATCTCTTCATCTTCCGTAACAGTATTGAATCCGCTGTCAAGCAGGGCCTGCCCATACTGCTCCAGATAAGCCAGCGCTTTGTCGCGGTCGGTGTAATCCACATCAACATAAAGGCACAGGTCATAATCATAAAAATACAGCCATGACTCCGTCAGCTCATTTGCCTTATCGCGCGCTTTACGTATTGTCACATTTTCATCAGCCGGAAGCGGGAGATATCCGCGGTTGACTATGACTTCATTTACCGCGTCAAGCCCCTCATATGCCGGAAAATCATAATATTTCTTTGCGGTCATGTCGACGCCATCATTATAGTTGATCTCTACGGAAGAATAGCACTTGTACTCTTCTCTCAGCATTTTTATGTAAAATGTTTTGGCGGTGCCGTCATCTGCAGTTTCCGTCACTTCGCTGTAGCCATCACTCAGCAGAACGCCGATATAATCTTTCATGTCCTGCTCAGTCGCGTGCGGATCGCGCATACTGACTTCATCAGTCATGACAAAGTTTTCTCCGTCCAGCGAAAAAGCATAGCTTGCAAATGACGGGAACGGCATGATCTTATCTCCATATCCCGGAAGGAACACCGAATTAAAAACAAATAAATCAGCCTCTGACCACTCAGTCCGAGCTTCGGGGTAAACCGGGTTTTCCATCCAGCTTTCCGCAGCAGGATCGCCCTGCGCATCTCCAAATGTGACAACAACATCTATGTCATCAAATGAGATCCTCGCGACCGGATCATCGTCAACTGCTGCCTTAAGATGGACGATGGCAGGATCGACGTCATCCATTACAAGATATACTTCCTGCATGAGCCTCAAAGCGGTTTCGCCGTAACCTGTGAAAGACAGCAGGCTCCTCTTTACAGCCTCCTCATAGGAAACAAATGTAAGCGGCTCCTCAGTGGAATTGTAGAAAAGATTATAAATATTTCCTCCCGAGACCGCCTCGTCCATCCAGCCGTTTGGCAGTCTTGAACCGGCAGCCTCTATAGCCTGTCCTTCGCCAATAAATTCAACATCCGTCATTTTTCCGTCATTCAGGAATGCCTGAAATGTCTCATTGTCAACGCTCATGGCGACAAAGTCTTTATATGCCTCATCAACATATTTAAACGTGATCAGATCCCTTGAAAACACTGAAGCCTTCATGAAGTTTTCAGCGTCAATAGTGTAATTTCCTTCATCCAACTTTTTCAGGAAATTGTCCATTGCCTGTTCAGACAGTTCGGCGCCTGATGGGCCTTCTGTAGTCTCCGGTGCTGACTCTGACGTGCTTTCAACAGGGACAGCGCTCGTAACCGGCTGGGCGTTTCCTCCGCAGGCAGTAAGCACGAGCGCTGTTAATAACATGGGAACAAATAATAATCTGATCGTCTTCATGTTTTATTCCTCCGTTTTATGGTTTATCAGGATGTGTACATTATACTATGCTTTTCCATTGATGCACAAAATAGAAACAAGATGCCGGCGGCATCCTGTTTTCGTTCTGTCATCTGCTGTAATATGCTTTTAGTATTTTTTCCACCTGGTCTGCCGCGCCGGAAAGTATCACACGGCTCACGCCTTTATCCGATTCAAAGGTAAAAACTGTGTCCGAAGCATTTCTCATCTGCCCGCAGAAGAATGCTGAGATATCATTTTCTTTTTCTACAGAGCCGGGGATATCAAGGATCACACATGTCCTTCCGGCTGTTTTTGTTCTTTCCGCGAGGAAATCAAAGACCACGCTGTTCCGTTTTATCCTGAGTCCTTCCTTTACAAACGGCTCGGAGAAAAACCGGTCCAGTTCCTTCGCGGTAAACATCCATGCTCCGTTCTCCTTCTCTCCATTGAGAAGTCCCTGCGTCAGATAATTGCGCAGCGTTCTTGTGGTAAAGCCTGTCATGAGCGCAAGTTCGTTAAGATTGTATTTTCTATCCATGGTCCATACCCCTTTCGTTTATCACCTGTATTTTATGATCTAATGGTAAACGCTGCCGCATCTGACTTCAATTTGAAATCAAAGGACTTTTTCATACCGCAGCTGCCGTCTTTATCAGGTACATCACATATGATATTATGTTTTAAAGGAGGTGATGCACATGTTTAAAAAATCATGGCTCGAAGATGTATACGGCACTCCGCAGTTCCCGGTTCTGAAAGAAGAAATAAGCTCCCTGACCAACCAGCACTATCTTAAGAAGATCGCATTGGCGTCTAAATGCTATGAATTCCGGCAGACTGCAGTATGCAGGTTAGATGATCAGAAACTATTATTCAGGATCGCGCAGAAAAACGAGTCAATCGATGCAAGGATCGATGCGCTGAAACGCATCACCGATACGGGCAAAAGGCTCTCTGCTGCATTACCTGTCATCAATGATGGCAGCATTTCAGATCACTACCGGATCGAGGCGATCGGATCGGTGATACACGACTTCCCGCGTGCGCAGGAAGAGCTTCGGACAATAATATCCCGCGCAGACCTCTGCGATGCAGTCGGCGCCGCACAGCTCCTGGAGGATAAAGAACTAGCGCAGGAAGTGTTCCAGCGGGCTGCTTTGAACTGCAGATATGGCACGGACCGGATGAAAGCCATCCGGAACATAAATGATGGAAATGTTCTGCTCAGGATCATAAAAGCGGAAGACGACGGAGAGGTGGCAATGACCGCCGCCAGCCGGATCACCGATCCCGATCTGAAGCAGAGTGCATTTCGCGAGATAGCTTCGGCCGAACGCTTTAGCCGGTTGTATCTGAAATACCGCTATGACGCGGCTGTGCAGCTCAATGACAGAGAACTTAAAATATCCGTCTTAAAAGATATCCTGGAAACAGCTGAATGCGGTGTCAACCAGAAGAGCGGAACATATACATGGCAGGACAAGAACAAATTGCAGATCGTAAATGACTGCAAGTCTGTCCTTAATTCACTGGGCGAATAAGGCTGTCTTCATTTTTTCATATACATCCGGCATTCTTTTCTTTATGCTTAGCGGAAGCCGCTTCTTCTCATCCAGAAAGCAATGGCTTGTCGTTCCGGTCGCGCTCGGATCAATGTCATTACCGTTGAACAGGCTGTATTCATATTTCATGATGATCCCGTTAAAACCGGTGAGTTTTACACGGATCCGGACGCTGCAGCCATACTGCAAAGGTTTAATATATTTTACGTAAGCTTCGACCTGAGGTATAAGAATACCGGCTCCTTCGATCTCCAGATAATCCACACCGCATTTTTTGAGATGATCAAGGCGCGCTTCTTCAAATAACCTGAGATAATTTGAATTATGCACGATGCTCATACGGTCCGTTTCATAATAATATATCGTTCTGGTATACGGCTCCATTACAAACGTCCCTTCATCGCAAGTTTTAACCGTCCGAGCTCCTGATCGTTAAGCGCCATCTGCTTTACTACATAATGCTGCAGCTTTCCGGTCGCTGTCATGGGGAGTTCCTTTACAAATCGGTAATAACGCGGTCTTTTGTACCCCGACAGAAGATCAGATTTCTGGCAGAAATCGATAAGTTCATCGACTGTCAGAGTTTCATCTTCAGGAATGATATATGCTGCAACCGCTTCACCCCGTGCAGCGTCCGGCACTCCTGTAACAGCCGAGGCTGCAACCTTCGGATGAAGATTCAATGCTTCTTCAATAATAGGCGGATAAATGTTTTCTCCGCTGGAAATGATCATGTCATCCTTCCGCCCGCATATTGTAATAAACTGATTTCTGTCCCATGTAGCAAGGTCACCTGTATACATCCAGCCTTTATAAAACTTGTTTTCCTCTTCTTCGGGATTTTTGTAATAGCAGTAAGAAGACTTTGGCGAGCGTATGATCACCTCTCCGGTTTCGCTCTCGTCCATCAGGACCAGATCGTCCGGTTCAGCTTTTCTATCCTCATATACTTTTACAACGCGGACCTCGTCATCAGTGCAGGATCTCCCTGCCGTTCCTGACATTTCCGGAAGATCGTAAGGCCTCAGGAATGTATTCCAGAATGTTTCCGTGGTTCCATAGCCGTTAAACAGATGAGGCGACAATGTTTCAATAACATTTATGCAGTCAGCACGCTCGAATGGTGCACCCATTGTTATGATCCCCTTAAGACTGGAAATATCCGCATTGTATCTTTGCTGATGACGCACAAGAAGTTTTATTATGGACGGTACTCCGATCAGGAAAGTGATCCTGTATTTCTCTACATATTTCAATGTGAGCAGACTCTGGAAATTCCTCATTATAACAACAGTTCCGCCTGCGTAAAAAGTAGGATTCGGACCGCCGGAATGTATTCCTCCGCGATGAAACCAGGGAGTGGTATTCATGGAAATGTCTGTTGAATTCATGGGAAAATGCATAAGTACATCGTGCGCGGAAAGCACCTCATTGGCATTATAAACCGGGACGCCCTTGGGTCTTCCGGTTGTGCCCGATGTATAAAGTCTCATCACCTCATCATATATATGGGGTTTAAAAGAAGTTTCCGGTTCACGTTCCGGATATCCCTTGATAAAATCATAAAAACGCAGATGGCCTTCCGGAAGTTCTCCTTCTCCGACCATAAGGATTATCTGAGGTCTTTCCTTCGCAGATGCAACCGCTTTGACTGCAGTTTCCTTGAACTGGCTGTCATATACGTACACTTTCGGGCAGCTGGTATCCATGCACACAGCGCTTTCGCCTGCTGAAAAATTATAATTTGCCGGGCTGTTTACTGCTCCTAATTTCTGAGGCGCCAGATAACATAAAAGAAACTCGATACTGTTAGGAAGCTGATAAAGAATTACATCACCCCTGCCGACCCCATTATCTGACAAAGCGTTTGCGAAGCTATTGACCATGCTGTTGAGCTTTGCATAAGTCCAGCTTTGATCACTGACCGGATCGATAACAGCCGTTTTGCCGGCGAACCGGTTAACATTGCGCATAAAACCTTTGATATATGTAAAGTCTTCCTCAAATACCTCCTGAAACATAGTTTTAGGAGGTATAAACTCATGCGAAGCAAGTTCATCGATGGAAACGCCAAGTGCATCTGCGATCTTTGCGGCATACGACAAGGTGGGTTCAGCACCCTGCGCGCAGTACTTTTTGATCATATTGTAGGTGATCCCTGTTTTAGCCGACAGCTGGCTCATTGATACACTATTGTCGTGTAAAAGATTGATAAGTTTTTCACTAAAGTTCATTGTAATGCTCTCCAAATGTTTAACATAACTCATTGTTTCTACAGTAGTTAAGTATATATTCGGATCGTGCTGCAGTAAACACAATGATAATTCAGCATATTTTGAACTTTTGTTCAGCAAACTGTCGGCTTGATTTATTACGTTTTTGAGGATCTAAAAGTTATTATTTGTCAACTGATGCTGCTGAAGCAGGCCATTACTGTGTGAAAGTTCCAAAGCCGGCGATTGCCTCGTCTATGGTCATAGTGCCTGTTCCCACACTGTAAACTGCCTGTCTTAACTGAATGACTGCATCATCTGTCAATCCGATCACTTCAGGTGAAATTATACGGGATTCAGGGACCTCACCGAATGCTGCATACATATTGTTAAAAGACAAATCCTTCGTAGGAGACATAAGGCCTTTGTTCTGTGCCATCTGGTTCAGTTCCTGGGGGGTGATCAGAAAACGCATGAACTCATTGGTCATGTCTAAATTCTGACTGTCTTTGTTGACAGAAAACTGAAGATTCGACATGTCAAGAAAGCAGGATCCTTCATCTGACATGGGAACAGGGGCAAATGAATACTTAAATGGATGTGCGATAAAGGCGTCCGAGCGGCTCTCCCTCTTTTTTGTTCCGGAGACTGTATCTCCGGAGCAGGTCATCATGGGCACATCCCCTTCAAAGAAACGCATGATTACTGCATCGTAATTATTTTCAATCTGCGCGCATTCATCAAGATCCACACAGCCATCGTTCAGGAACTGCTGTAGCTTCTCAAGTGAAGGCCTCATGTATTCGCCTGCAGAGGGATCAAGAGCATTAAGTTTCTTAACAGCCTCTGCATCATTTGCCACAGTTTCACAGAAGAACGGATAAATCGTCAACGTGAAGAGTGAAGTCGTTTCCTGTTGTGAAAAGCCCATCATGGGGTTTTCGTAGCCCTTTTCCCGGAAAGCGTCACACACTGTCACCAACTCCTCATATGTAGTCGGGACATTCAGACCTTCTTTTTCAAAAAGATCATTGTTAATAAGCATGCCATAAGTGTTTGAGAAAACCGGGACCATCGGAAGAGTGTCATCATCCGTATTAAGAATGATATTGCTGCGTATACAATCCAGATCTAAGCCCAGCGCAGGATCAGCCAGATCTTCAGCATGATCTATGGAAGCTTTATA
>SVDE01000122.1 GCA_015057955.1 Lachnospiraceae bacterium
GGTATATCATCTTTCGAACATCTTTGTCATGGCAGTGGCTCAGGGCAACTCAGCCATAATAGCCCAGAACATAGGGGCTGACAGGCGTGACAGAGTTAAGCTTTCCATGAGAGTGACTTTCGGGATCGCAATGGGCATGGCTGCAATACTGGCTGCCATTTCACTGCTCATCCCAAGGCAGGTGTTCTCACTGTTTACTTCAGAGTCGGATGTCCTTGCGCTGGCAAGGCCATTCATGGCAGTAGCTGCTTTTATATACTTTACATGCGCGCTTCTTGCAACTTACGACGGAGTCGTATCAGGAACCGGTGCTGCCATGCTGTCTTTCCTGGGAGGATTCCTTGATGGCGTCGTGTTCCGTATATGCTTCGGATTCCTTTTCGGATGGGCATTCGGACTCGGAGTGGTAGGCTTTTTCATCGGTGAGGCGCTTGCCAGATTCGGACCCATAAGCGTCGGCATGATATACTATCATTCAGGCGCATGGATGAAGAAAAAGAAACTTATAGAATAGATCTTAGGAACGGAGAGTTATGCAGAAACAAAGATCTTCTTTTGGCGGTACCGACTTTACGACCGGTCCCATAATGCCGATGTTCATTAAATACTTTCTGCCTTTTCTGTTCAGCTTTTTGCTGAACTCCCTTTACAACACCGTAGATACCATCATTATCGGCCACTATGTCGGAAGCAGCGGGATAGTAGCGGTTTCCATGGGCGGTAAAATGCTGAGTCTTTTCACGATTGTCGGTTCAGCGTTTGCCGGCGGCGGGCAGATACTGATCTCACAGCTCAGCGGAGCCAAACGCAAGGATGACATAAGAGAATCCATCGGCACTCTCCTTACCACCCTGCTTGCTGTATCGGCGATATTAGGGATCGTCCTCATTATATTCTCACGCGTCTTTCTGACATGGCTCAACACGCCTGCCGAAAGCCTTCAGGATGCTCAGGCCTATCTGATCATAACGAGTGCCGGTCTGCCGTTCATGTTCGGCTATACTGCAGTCAGTGCGATATTAAGAGGCAAGGGTGACAGCCGGAATCCGCTGATATTCATTGCAATTGCAGCCGTTGTTAATGTCATAGGAGACCTGGTCTTTATCCTGGCGTTCAACCTCGGGGCTGCCGGAACAGCCATTGCGACTGTGCTCGGACAGGCTGTATCACTTGTTTTTTCCCTCATTTCGTTATACAGAAACAGAGTGGCCTTTGATTTCGACTTTAAGCTGAAAAGCTTTGCAATAAAGAAAGACAAGCTTGCAAAGATTTCAAGACTGGGGGCTCCATTGGCACTCAGATCATTTTTCATCGTTGCCACTATCGTGGTCCTTTCAGGATACATCAATCTGCTGGGGCTTGCTCAGGCCGCCGCATATTCAGTAGGCGAGAAGATACTAAGTCTTGCAAACATGTTTGCTTATTCCGCAAATCAGTCAGTTGCCGGAATGGTCGGGCAGAATTACGGAGCCGGAAATAAAGAACGCATAATAAAATGTATCCGCTGCGGAATGATGATAACGCTCGGTGCTGCCATCATACTGTCTTTAGCCGGGATCCTGTGGTCGGTTCCTGTTTTCCGGCTCTTTACAGATGACCCTGCGGTCCTCGCTTTCGCAAGGCCTTTCATGTTCTTTGCAGCTCTTAATCTGATAATCGCAGCAATACAGGATCCGTTTGACGGGTTTGTTACCGGTATAGGACGGACCGTGTTCAGCATGATAGGCGGTATACTTGACGGTGTTGCGCTGAGACTTACATTTACATTTCTCCTCGCGTACGCATTTGGCATGGGACTGAATGGATTCTTCCTGGCCAATGCGCTGTCCCGTCTGGGACCGCTGGTCATTGACCTGTTTGTATTCTTTAAAGGCAAATGGAAAAAGGAATTGGAAACTGCAAAATGAATATCATAGACATGCACTGTGACACCATCATGCATTTTTATGACGGTGAACATCTGAATGGTATGGAAGGCACCCACATTAATCTGGAAAAGCTTGTGCAAGGCAATTGCCTTGCGCAGTGTTTTGCCATCTTTATACCGACAAATGAAGCTGCCGAACATCACGGGATAACTGACAGCCCTGAAGAATACTTTGACAAGGCTTACGCTGCGTATCTGCGGGAAATGGAACTTTGCAAAGATACCATACGCCCTGCTTATAAGGCGGAAGATATCTTAAAAAACCATGAAGCAGGCTTTATAAGTTCAATACTGACTGTTGAAGACGGTGTCACGCTCCGCGGCAGGATAGAAAATGTGGACAAGTTCCATGAAATGGGCGTCCGTATGGTCGCGCTCACCTGGAACTTTGAAAACTCTTTGGGATTTCCCCAGAGCAAGGACCCCGAAAAACACATGCTTGGGCTTAAACCTTTCGGCATAGAAGCTGTTCTGCGCATGAACGAGATCGGCATTGCTGTTGATGTCTCACACCTTTCCGAAGGCGGTTTCTGGGATGTCGCAAGGCACAGCACCAAGCCTTTTGCAGCCTCACATTCATGCTGCAGATCTTTAAGTGATGTTTCAAGGAATCTGACGGATGACCAGATCCGGGCGATCGGCAATGCCGGCGGAACAGTGGGCGTTAATTTTGCAACGAACTTCCTGCGTCCCGTCACCGACTGGAAAACAGACCGTTTCGTCTCGTGCGACATAGTCATAGAGCATCTCAGACACATGATGGATGTCGGTGGAAAAGATCTTCCTGCACTTGGCTCAGACTATGACGGAATGGGCGCTGAGATGGAATGGAGAGACTATGGCGGTTATCAGATGCTCACAGACAGGATCGCCGATGCTTTCGGAGATGAAATGGCAGAAAAGATCTGCTGGAAAAATGCCCTCCGCATGTTTAATGATATTTGGAAATAACAGTTTTCAGTCTATGTAAGGCACAGGGTCCGGCCCGCCGATAACTTTTTCATGATCAAAAACATGCCAGTCATGAGACGGCAATATGACATCTGAAGCATCGATTATTGTATCGATCGCCTGAACTGCCTCCTCAAGGGACGTCACGCTTCCGGCAGGGATTTTTTCCTCATAGTTTTTATATCGTGCAATACAATCGCCGGGAAGGGCTACGCGCCCTTCATTTGTTTCAACTAAAACACACTGGCTGCCCTCGGAATGCCCTCCGGTCCATAAAAGACGGATACCCGGATAGAGATCAAATGTATCATCAACAGCTTCGAAACGTTCTTTCAGGGCAAACAGGTATCTTGAATAATACCTTCGATAGGCTTCGTCTTTATTATCCGGATCAAAAGCTCTTTCAATCTCCTCTTTTCGTGCAAACAGCCTTGCATTTCCAAAAAGCCCCGCGTTTCCGATATGATCCCAGTGAAGATGTGTAAATATCACAGCTTCTATTTCAGAGGGCGAAGTTCCGGCGAGCTCAAGCAGTTCTCCCATTGTATGAGGAATGTCAACAATATGAGGGAAATGGCTTTCAACCGCCTCCTTGGATTCCATTCCTGTATCCACCAGGATTTTGTGCTTACCATCATTAAGCAAGTAGAAAAATGAGGGCGAGTCTATAAGCCTTCCCGGCTTCTGTCCGTAAAAATGGAAACACTCATCAGCATTGATGCTCCCTGAATATAAAACTCTGATACTGAACATTTTATTACACTCCGCTATCTGTTCATGTCTACAATGATCTTTATCTCTTTTTCACCATTCGGACCCAGTTTGTTGAATCCTTTATCAACTATGGAATCAATACCTATGATCCCGGTTATCAGTTCAGCTGCTTTTATCCTTCCTGATGATATAAAACTTATCGAATCCCTGATATCATCCTTTGTATAGCCGTGTACCCCGAATATGTCTATTTCATTTCTCGCTATGTTCCTTGTAAGCAGAGGACTCGGTTCCGGGCAAATACCGACAAGAACTATGGTTCCGCCCTTTTCGATCACTTCCAGTGCAAGTACAGGAGAGCTTTCCTTTCCGGTTATCTCAATAGCTATCTGAATGCCTCTTCCTCCCGTAATGCCGCGTATCTTTTTTTTCAGATCGTCCTCAAACGGAGAAAAGACAGCATCTGCGCCAAGTTTCAGCGCCATTTCCGATCGGAATTCATTTACCTCGACCGCCATGACTTTATCTGCGCCTGCAAGGCGGGCAGCCTGTATTGTAAGCAGGCCGACAGTCCCGGCGCCAATGACCAGTACATTATCGCCAACCTTCATCCTTGCGCGCTTCAGATTTCTTATCGCCGTCGCACACGGCTCAATAAGAGTTATGGACGCCATGTCAGCGCCTTCAGGCACTAACATGCAGTTATCTTCCGGTATCACTGCATATTCCGCAAATGCCCCGTCAGACTGAAGTCCGATACATGCCATGCTCTCGCAAAGACAGGGAACGCCTTTTTTGCACCAGTAGCATTCGCCGCATCCCAAAACTGGATTAACGACCACCCTGTCTCCCGGCCTGACAGACTTTACGGCACTTCCGACGGACTCTACTGTTCCCGAGAATTCATGTCCGAGTATAAGCGGCATTTTTCGTCCGGTCATCGGATGAGCTTTTTCCGGCACAACTACCGGCCCGTAATAGTATTCCTCAAGGTCGCTGCCGCATATCCCGCAGTAGTCTATTTTTATCTTTACGTCTGTATTTTTCTTTAGTTCCGGTTCCGGCCAGTCCTCAAGTCTGACGTCATTTTTCCCGTAATAAACCGCGCACTTCATTTTCACTCCTTAATATCACAAAGTAACACCCTGTTTAAAAATGGCAATGTCCCTGTAATCCAGCTTTTCGGCACATGTCAGTTTTCCTTCCGCTACATCAAGCACAAGATCAAACAGTTTTTGTCCAAGCTCATCTATTGTATCCTCATCCACCGCGCTCCCGGCATTAAAATCGATCCAATTGGACTTAAACTCTGCAAGCCGGTGATTAGTCGCGATCTTTATCGTCGGTACAGGACAGCCAAACGGTGTTCCCCGGCCGGTAGTAAACAAAACTGTCTGGGCGCCTGCAGCTGCCATGGCAGTAACCGAAACTCCGTCATTTCCCGGTCCCCATAGAAGATTAAGGCCTTTCTTTTTCACCCTTTCGCCATATCCCAGAACATCTTCCACCGCTGAAGAACCTGATTTCTGAACATTCCCCAAAGCTTTGTCTTCAAGAGTAGAAATGCCTCCAGCTTTATTGCCGGGTGAGGGATTTTCATAGATTGTCTGCCCATTGGACCTGAAATAATCCTTAAAGCCATTGATCATCCCTGCGGCTTTTGTGAAAGTTTCAAGATCAGCGCAGCGTTCAAGCAGACTGTCTTCGGCTCCGAAAAATTCCGGAACTTCCGTAAGTATGGTTGTCCCGCCGGCACCGCACAGCATATCGGAAAACACTCCTACAGAAGGGTTGGCAGTAATGCCCGACAGACCGTCCGATCCCCCGCACTTCATTCCGACTATCAGTTCGCTGACCGGGCATTCAACGCGTTTAAACTTTGATGCATATTCCAGACATTCTCTGATAAGCCTGACGGCTTCTTCATGTTCATCCTTTACGTCCTGGCATACAAGATACCGTACGCGTTTATCTGCAGGATCTTTCATGTATTTCTGTATTATCTCCACCGGGCTGTTTTCGCAGCCCAGTCCCACAATAATGACTGCGCCTGCATTGGGATGTTCCGCAAGGTCTGCGATTATCCGGCGGGTGTTTTCCTGGTCTTCTCCCATCTGGGAGCACCCGTAGGGATGAGTGAATCCCACAAGCGCATGCACTCCGTCAGGGACTAATGGCCTTAGTTCTGAAACGAGCTTGTTTACCAGAGCATTTACACAGCCAACTGTCGGAATGATCCATACTTCATTTCTTGTTCCGACGCTTCCGTTTTCGCGTCTGTATCCCATGAATGTCCTTCTTTGGATGCCGGGAAATGCGCTTTGCTTAAGCCTTGGCCGATATTCGTATTCCAGATTCCCCGATAACTGCGTTTCAACGTTAAACGTATGCGCCCATTCTCCTGCCCTGATAGGTTCTTTAGCGGCTCCGACCGCATGGCCGTACTTGATGACAGGTTCTCCCTTTTCATGGTCTTTGAGTGCAAATTTATGTCCCTGCGGTATATCAGATTTCAAAGTTACATTCAAACCGTTATCATTTATGACAAGCCCTTTTTCCAGATCCCTGAGAGCTACCGCGACTGTATCTGAAGAATTAATTATAATATAATCTTTCATAAAACATCATGTCCTTACTGCCGTACCATCCGGCCGCCTTTCCATAAACGACAGGCTTCCTGTCAGATTATATCCTTTAGGCGTATATTTTGCTGCGAGCTCTTCATCAAAACCGACTCCCCATCCGGGTAGGCTCTCTCTCCGCGGGAAGATGTTGTGTTTACGATCGTTCCCCGTATCCCATGCGTTATCATGTATTTTGCCGCAGCCCGCATCATGACGATATAGTTCCTGAAATCCAGGTTGATCATGTAGTCAAGGTCTGCATCCTTGAGCGAAGTTGCATAAGAAAAAGCGATATCATATCCCCGCTTTGCCAATTCTAACGCTATTCCCCGGCCTATCCCCCGGCTCGCACCTGTAATGACAGCTTTTTACTCAATTGTATCCCCTTCTTTCTGTATATTTATTATATCACTTTCCCAAGGTTTGATGCATGCGGCAGGATCAAAGATATCTGTCCAGATACTCCCAGAAAGTCTCTTTACCTTTTTGCAGACGCTGCCGGGTTTCCGTTTTGGCAGCGATCAGCTTCTCTTTTGCCGTACTCTGACTGCTGCGTATGTCCGAAAGCAGGTCACGAACACCCGGTTTGCGGGGATATTTCCCGCATCTGAAATTTTCCAGGACTGTTTCATATCTGGCGGCAGCTCGTCCGACCGACTCTTCCCACGACAGATACAGTTCCTCTGCCGCGCACTCACCGACTTTCTTTACTGTTTCAGGTCTCTCGGTAAGTTCCTGCAGCTTTGCCAGCATGGAGGCAGCATTTTCCTTTATCAGGAATCCGTTTCTGCCGTCAGTTACTCCTTCGGCGGCACATGATCCTTCTATCAGGACTGAAGGTAGGGAACATGCTGCTGCCTCACGGACAACCAGTCCGTTGGTGTCGAATGTTGACGGAAACAGGAACAGGTCTGCTCTGCTGTACCAGGCTCTGAGTGTCTCCCTGTCACTTAATGCACCTGTGAAATAGCAGACCTTTCCCAGGCCCTTTTCAGCTACATATTCGCTGATCTCCTGTCTGTCCTGTCCGTCTCCTATGAATACCATTCGGAAAGACGATCCCTGCTTTTTGAGTTTGGCAAGTGCCTCCAGGATGATCCGTATGCCTTTATACCACATGAGCCGTCCTACGAACAGATATACCGGCACATCCGCGGGAAGATTATATTCTGATACCGCCTTTTCAATTTCAGCTTCTGCCGCCCTGCCCCGCGGAAGATCAACACCGTTTTCCATTACTATATAACTGCCTTCGTATCCCAGGGAGCGGAGATTCTCTCCCGCGCCGCGGCTGACGGTCCATATCTCGTCACATGCGCGTACATTTTGGATCAGTGCCGCGATCG